>NZ_RZRP01000259.1:0-7390 GCF_003997795.1 Mesorhizobium sp. M7A.F.Ca.US.005.03.2.1
CTTGGGGGGAGATTGGCAGCTTCGGCGCCCCACTCAATCCTGCAACGTCGCAGATTGGCGAAAACCATTGTGAAGGCCAATCTCCCCCCTTGAGGGGGAGATGTCCGGCAGGACAGAGGGGGGCGCCGTAGGGCGCTAGCGCTACAAGCCTGCCACCCTCTACCTGCCATCAACCCGGTTTCGCCTTCTCGCATGATCTTCTCCCGAAGACCCACCTCGCTTTATTGCTTCGACACCAGCGCCAGCGCGCGAATCGGGCTGCCGGTGCCGTGCTCGATCTTGAGCGGCGCCGCGATCAGGATGGCGCCCTTCGGCGGCAGCTGGTCGAGGTTGCAGAGGCTGGCGAGACCGTAGCGGTTGGCCTTGTGCATCAGCGTGTGCGCCGGGAATGGCGGCTCCATGCCACCGGCCTTGCCGGCATCGGTGCCGATCGTCTCCGAGCCCCAGCCCTTGATGTCCTTGCTGATCAGGAACTGGATGGCTTCGGCCGTCGGCCCGGGCGTGTGCGGGCCGGTCTCGTTGGCGTTGAGGAACTCGGCTTCCGAGCCGTTGCGCTTGTACCAGTCGGTGCGCATCACCACCCATTCGCCGGCATTGATCGCGCCGTGCTTGGCTTCCCAGGCCTTGATGTGGTCGACGGTGAGCAGGAAATCGGGGTCGGCGGCGGCTTCCTTCGAACAATCGATGACATTGACGGGGCCGACGAAATTCTGCGCCGGAATGGTGTCGGTGGCGCCGTCCGGATAATCCTTGCCGCTGATCCAGTGCTGCGGCGCGTCGAAATGCGTGCCCGAATGTTCGCCGAGCTTCAGCCAGTTCCAGGCCCACCACGGACCGTTCTTGTCGTAACGGGAGATGTTGTGGATCTCGACCTTCGGCGTGTCGACGGCGAGTTCCGGCGGCAGCTTGATCAACGGCGTGTCCGGCCCGAGCGGCGCCGACAGGTCGACCACCTTGATGGCGCCTGAAAGAAGCTGGCCGGCGACTTCGCCGAGGAGTTTTTGCGTGTCCATGGTTTGAAGTTCCCTCTTCGTGTGATGATCAAGGCTCGTCTCGGCCCTTAATATCCTACTAGACGAAAACATATGCATCTGCAATTATCTTTAAGCATAAAGGAAATGGGGACGGGGCGTGAGCGAGTTCGACGCCATCTTTGTCGGGGCGGGCCACAACAGTCTGGCATGCGCCGCGCATTTGGCGCTCAAAGGCTGGAAAACAGGGGTTTTCGAGCGCGGCGCGACAATCGGCGGCGCCGTCCAGACGCGCGAATTCACCCTTCCCGGCTTCCGCCACGATTTCGGCGCGATGAACCTCAGCCTCTTCGCCGGCTCGGCCTTCCACCGGAAATATGCAAATGAATTGAAAGCGCAGGGGCTGGAGTTCGCCCCGGTCGCCGACTGTTTCGCCAGCGCATTCCCTGACGGGCGCTGGTTCGGCGTCAGCAACGATCTGGAAAAGACGGCCGCGCGCATCGCCGCCTTCTCCGCCGCCGACGCCGCCACATGGCGCAGGCTGGTCGCCGCCTTCCCGGCGGAGGCCGAACACCTGTTCCGGCTGCTGGGTTCGCCGATGAGTGCCCGCGCGCTTGCCGGCACGGCGTGGAACCTGTGGCGCAAGAAGGGCATCGCCGGTTCGCTCGATACGGGCCGCCTGCTGCTGTCCTCACCCCGCGCCTGGCTGGAGGAAACTTTCGAGTCGCCGTATATCAGGGCAACGCTCGCCACTTGGGGCATGCATCTCGACTTCGCCCCGGATGTCGCCGGCGGTGCCGTGTTCCCTTATCTGGAATCGATGGCCAACCAGAGTTTCGGCATGGTGCTGGGCAAGGGCGGCGCCGATACCATCATCCGTGCCCTCTCTGGCATGGTGACCTCCGCCGGAGGCAAGATCGTCACCGGCGCCGAAGTCGCCGAGATCACGGTTTCCGCCGGCAGCGCGACCGGCGTACGGCTCGCTTCGGGCGAGACGCATACCGCCACCAGGGCAGTCATTGCCGGCGTCGCGCCTACGGCGCTGACGGGCAGATTGCTGCCCAATGGTTCGGGCGACGCCGGCTTCGACACGGCGATGCAGAAATTCCGCCATGCGCCAGGCACGATGATGATCCACCTGGCGCTGGACGATTTGCCGGATTGGCGTGCCGGAGCGGAGCTTCGGCAGTTCGCCTATGTGCATCTGTCGCCGTCGCTCGACGCCATGTCGCGCACCTATCAGCAGGCGATGGCGGGCATGCTGCCGGACGAGCCTGTGCTGGTGGTCGGCCAGCCGACGGCGATCGACCCGTCGCGGGCGCCTCAGGGCAAGCATGTGCTGTGGGTGCAAGTGCGCATGCTGCCGGCCGAAATCCTGGGCGATGCCGCCGGCAAGATCGCACCGGACCATTGGGACAAGGTGAAGGAAGCCTACGCCGAGCGTGTCCTCGACATCATCGAGACCTATGCGCCCGGCCTGCGCAACAAGATTCTCGGCCGCGCCGTCTTCTCGCCCGTCGACCTCGAGCGTGAGAACCCGAATCTCGTCGGTGGCGACCAGGTCTGCGGCAGCCATCATCTGGCGCAGAACTTTTTATTCCGCCCGGCGCGCAACTATGCCGGCTGGAACACGCCGGTGGCGCATCTGCACCTCACTGGAGCCGCGACATGGCCGGGCGCCGGCACCGGTGCGGCGTCGGGCTTCATGCTCGCACAACAGCTTGGCGGGAGGTAGGAGCCGGAGATTTCCTTGAGGCTACGAGGCAAGGCGCTGCTGCCCAAGAAGCCTGAACCGATGACATGAAGACGCCGCGCAGAAACAAAACCAACAAGGGGAACGACCATGACAATCAACAGACGTGAATTGCTGGGATACAGCGCCGCGGCACTCGGGGTGGCCGCCGTCGGCCTGCCGCAGATCGCTAGGGCGGCTGCCGGCGAACTGACCATCGCCTACAACGTCAACCTGCCATCCTGGGATCCAACCACCGGCCCGTCGGCCGTCAACCCGACAATCCAGGGGCTTTACCAGTCGGTGTTCGATCAATTCATCCCGCAGAAGCCCGATTTGTCCTTCGCGCCCGGCCTGCTCACCGAATGGGGCTGGAACGACGACCGCACCAAGATCATGATGACGGTGCGCGAAGGCGTGACCTGGCATGACGGCTCGCCGTTCACGGCCGAGGACGTCGTCTGGTCGCTACAGCGGGCAGGCGACGAAAAGACCGGCAACCCGATCCAGTTCGTCTGGAAGAACGTCAACAACTTCAAGATCGACGGCAACAAGATCACCGGCGACGTCGTGCAGTTCGACCCGGTCTATTTCAAATGGATGTCGTTCCTGACCGGCTACATCATGCCGAAGGCCTATTACGAGAAGGTCGGCGCCGAAGGTTTCGAGAAGGCGCCGATCGGCACCGGGCCCTACATGGTGGAAAAGTTCGAGCGCAACGCTTTCCTGCGGCTCAAGGCAAACCCGAACTACTGGGGCGGCAAGCCGGCCTTCGAGAATGTGACGATCAAGTTCGTCGCCGACGCGGCAAGCCGCGTCGCCGAGATCGAATCCGGCTCCTCGCAAGTGACGCTCGAAATCCCCTACGAGGAGTATGACCGGCTGATCGCCAAGGACGGGCTGGCCGGCTCGTGCAAGAACGTTTCCGACATCGGCATGATCTTCTTCAACGACATCGAGGCGATGCTGGACAAGAACGTCCGTCAGGCCGCCGTGATGGCCGTCGACAAGAAGCTGCTGGTCGATCGCCTGCTGCGCGGCTACGGACAGCCGATCGATACGCTGGAAACGCCGGAATACGCATCCTACGACGCGTCGATCAAGGTCGAGCACAATCCGGAAAAGGCCAAGGAATTGCTGGCTGCCTCCGGCTATTCGCCGGAAAAGCCGGTCAAGTTCACCATCCAGACGACCAAGGGCTTCAAGCCCAAGGACTATGAGATGATCCAGGCGATCGTCGGCATGTGGCGCAAGGTCGGCATCGAGGCGACGATCGAGGTCTACGAGATCGCAAAGCACTACGAACTGCGCGCCGCCGATAAGCTGGCGCCGGCCGCCTTCTACAACTGGGGCAACGCCATCGGCGATCCGACCACCTCGACCGGCTTTGCCATGTACGGCCCGAGCCCGCATTCGGTGTGGGACAGCCAGGATTTGATCGACATGATCAACCCCTTGTGGGGCGAGAAGGACGAGGCCAAGCGCATCGCCGGCTGGAAGGCTGTCGACAAATACATCGCCGAGCAGGCCTATGTGCTGCCGCTGATGCAGTATGCGCAGCCCATCGTCCATGCCAAGGGCGTCAATGTGGTTCAGCATGTGTCGGGCGCGCTGCTGCCGGCCCTGATGACCCCGGCCTGAGAGAGTCGAGAAAGGCGCGCTGTCGCAAAGCCGGCATGCCTTCTCCCAACTTGCGCAGGCCCCCTCATCCGGCCCTTCGGGCCACCTTCTCCCCGCTGGGGAGAAGAGACCGGCTCAGCCGTCAGCGACCTCTTCTCCCCTCGGGGAGAAGGTGGCCGCGAAGCGGCCGGATGAGGGGTCTTCGTTCCATCAGTCACCGAAACGCATTAGGCCTACGCCAGAATGCTCCTGCAGAGATTCCTGATCCGTCTGCTGACGATGCTGATCACGCTGTTCGGCGTGGCCGTCGTCGTCTTTGTCGTGATCCGCGTCGCGCCCGGCGATCCGATCGCCATGATGCTGCCGCCTGGTGCTACGGATGCCGACATTGCCCGGCTGCGAGCGCTCTACGGCCTCGACAAGACCATCGTGCAGCAATTCTTCATCTGGCTGTCAGGCGTCGCCAGGGGCGATTTCGGCACCTCGATTTCGCTCAGGCAGGATGTGCTGGGTCTCGTCTTCAACCGGCTGCCAGCGACGCTGGAGCTTGCCATCGTCGCGCTTGTGATGGCGGTGGCGCTCGGCGGCACGACGGCAATCATCGGCGCGCGCGAACGCGGCACGGCGGTCGAGGCCGGCATCGACATCGCCAGCGGCGCGGCGCTTTCCATTCCCGACTTCCTGTGGGGCCTGGTGCTGATCCTGCTGTTCGGCGTGCTGGTGCCGATCTTCGACATTTCCGGCCGAGTGTCGCCGCAGCTCGACCTGCCCTTCGTCACCCAGTTTTATCTGTTCGAGAGCTTGCTTCGTCTGCGCCTCGACCTGACCTGGGATCTGCTGAAACACATGCTGATGCCGGCCGTGGCGCTGGCGCTGCCGCTGGCGGCGATCATCTCGCAGCTGCTGAAACAGTCGCTGAAGGAAGTGCTCGACCTCGACTACGTCGTGCTGGCGCGGGTCAAGGGATTCTCGGAAACGCAGGTCATCCTGCGCGAAGCGCTGAAGAATGCCGCGCTGCCGACGCTGACGCTGGTCGGCGTGCAGTTCACCTTCCTCATCGGCGGCACCGTCATCGTCGAACGGCTGTTTTCCTATGAAGGCCTCGGCAACATGGCGATCGACGCCGTCATCAACCGCGACTTGCCGCTGATCCAGGGCATCGTTCTGGTCTTCGCGCTGCTGTTCGTGCTGATCAACCTCAGCGTCGACATGATGTACGCACTGCTCAATCCAAGGCTGCGCCATGGATGAGGGCCGCGCTCAAAGACGAGCTGTGTCGCCGCGTCTGTGGCTGGCCGGCGGCTGGCTGCTGCTGGCGCTTCTGGCGGCAATCTTCGCGCCGCTGGTCGCGCCGCAGGATCCGCTGGCGCAGGATTTGATGCTGGAACGGTTGCCGCCGTTCTGGATGGCCGGCGCCGAACCCGGCTATTGGCTCGGCACCGACAGCCTCGGCCGCGATCTGTTGTCGCGACTGATCTTCGGCGGCCGCATCGCCTTCATCGTCGCTTTCGCCGCGGCCATCGCCGCCTGCCTGGTCGGCTCGATGCTGGGGCTGATAGCCGGCTATTTCGGCGGCTGGGCCGACCGCATCATCTCGCGCATCGTCGATGTCTGGATGGCATTTCCGCCGGTGCTGTTCGCCATCCTTTTGGTTGCGGTGCTCGGCACAGGCTTGAGTTCCGTCATCCTCGCCATCGCCATCATCGACTGGACGCGTTTCTGCCGGGTGATCCGTGCCGAGACGATGGGCCAGTCGCGCATGGACTATGTCGAGAATGCCCGCATCGCCGGCTATGGCCGCATCGGCATCATGCTTCGCGAAGTGCTGCCCAATGTGGTGCCGTCGATCGTGGCGCTGCTGTCGCTGGAGATGGGCATCGCCGTCATCGTCGAGGCGATCCTGTCCTTCGTCAATCTGTCGATCTCGACCGACGACCCGACCTGGGGCGGCATCATCGCCGAGGGCCGGCTGTCGATCCATCAGGCGTGGTGGGTGCTCGTATTTCCGCTGATCACGCTGATCCTGACCGTGCTGTCGTTCAGCCAGTTCGGCGAGGCGCTGAAGACGCGTTTCGATCCGGTGCTGCGATGAGCGCCTGTCTCGACATCAGGGATCTGAGCGCCGTGCTGCCCAACGGCCAGCGCGTATTGCGCTCGGTGTCGCTTGCCGTTCAGCCCGGCGAGGTCCGCGCGCTGGTCGGCGAAAGCGGCGCCGGCAAGACGATGATCGGCAAGGCGGTGCTCGGTGTGCTGCCGTCGAGCGTGCGCATCGTCGAAGGCGACATGCGGCTCGAGGGCGAAGACCTCGGCAAATTGCAGCCCAAGGCGCGGCGCACGCTGATCGGGGCATGCACGGCGCTAATCCCGCAGGACCCGCTGACCGCGCTCAACCCGTCGCGCCGCATCGGCTCGCAGATGACCGACCGGCTGGTGCGCATCCTCGGCTGGAGTGGCGAGAAGGCCGATACCCGCATTCGCCAGTTGCTGGACGAGGTGCAGATCCGCGACCCCGACCGCGTGCTCAAAAGCTATCCGCACGAACTGTCCGGCGGCATGCGCCAGCGCGTGCTGATCGCTGCCGCCTTCGCCGCCGAGCCAAGGCTGATCGTCGCCGACGAGCCGACCACGGCGCTCGACGTCACCGTGCAGAAGCAGATCCTGCGGCTGATCGCACAATTGCAGCGCGAGCACGGCACCGCGATCCTGTTCGTCACCCATGATCTCGGCGTCGTCGCCAAGATCAGCCAGAGGGTCTCGGTGCTCTATGCCGGCAAGGTGGTGGAGGAGGCCGAGACCGCAGCGCTCTTCGCCGCGCCGCAGCACCCCTACACACGGGCGCTGATCGCGGCGACGCCACGCTACACCGATCCTTTCGCCTCGCTAAGACCGGTGGACGAGGCGGTGCTGGCCGGACTTGCTTCGGAGATCGCTGCCGCCGACCAAGCCTGGAGGCGGCCGCATGGTTGAACCGTTGTTCTCCGTGCGCGGGCTGAAGGTCGCGCTGCCCGACATGACGCGCAAGCCGCTGATCGGCCGCGCGCCATTGGTCGAAGTCCAGGCCCTTCAG
>NZ_RZRP01000025.1:0-18722 GCF_003997795.1 Mesorhizobium sp. M7A.F.Ca.US.005.03.2.1
CGTCGTAGCCGACCACGGAAATGTCTTGCGGAATGTGCAGGCCGGCCTCCTTCAGCGCTTCGTAGCAGCCGATCGCGGTGCGGTCGTTCTGGCAGAAGATGGCGGTGGGCTTATCCCTGAGCGCCAGCAGCTTGACGGTGGCGGCATAGCCGGCGCTGGCCGACCAGTCGCCCTCGACCACCAGCTCGGGATCGAACGGAATGTCGGCCGTGGCGAGCGCGCGGCGGTAGCCCTTCAGCCGGTCCTGTGCCGCCTGCATCCACGGCTCGCCGGTGATGGTGGCGATGCGGCGGTGGCCGTGGCTGATCAAATGGCGGGTCGAGCTCTGGCCGCCGGCGATCTCGCTCGGCACCACGGCAGGGAAGGCGTAGTCCGCCGTGTAGCAGTTGAGCAGGATCACCGGGATGTCGAGGCCGTAGAGATAGTCGGGCGCTGTGATCTCGCGGGTGAAGATGGTCATGTAGATCAGCGCCGAAATGCCCCGCTTGGTGAGCGCTGAAATGGCGCGCGGCTCCATGACGGAATCGCCCAGCGTCTGCGCCACCAGAAGCACGTTGCCGGCATTCCACGAGGCCTGGCGCGCGCCCTCGATGGCGACCACGGCTTCGGGGCTGGTGGCGAGCTGGTCGACGGCAAAGCCGATCACCCCGTCCAGCCCTTCGAAGGCGGGCCCCTCGAAGGCAGGCAATGCCGGGTGAAGCGCCTCGAAAGCGGGCGCGGTGTAGCCAAGCGTCCGTGCGGCCTCGATCACCCGTTCGCGGGTCTGCTGCGACAGCTTGATCCCTGGCGAATTGTTGAGCACGAAGGACACGGTCGCCTGCGAGCAGCCGGCGGCCCTGGCGATATCGATCATGGTGACGCGGCCCTTGGCGCCCTTGGCCGGCGCCTTGCGCCGCCTCGCCGTGTCGCTGGCCCGATCCGTCGTCTCGCTCATGGCAAATCCCAGTCTGGCTGGCCGGTCAGGCCGGCAAGGTGGCGTGACGCCGTCGCTTTATCGGAATAACGTCAGGCTCGTTTATAACTATTAGTATGCCGGAGGTCCATCCGCCACGCATCTCCATACAAGCGAAAGCTCAATTAACAAAAGGCCTGGGCGGCGGCCCAGCCGTGAGGGCGGCACGCCGGCGGGCACACCGCGAAACCGCTGGCATTGGCTCGGAACTAATACTGTTTACTAATACAAAAATGCGCTGTACCGTCAATCGTCGCATCCGGCCGGTCACGTCCGGGGCGGCGGGAGAGTACGAAAAATGGCCCGGTGGCGAGCGGATCCTATCTCCGCAAGCCTTGTCTCGGATATGTGATATGTCAGACAAATCGGACTATTTACGAATGAGGGATGAGTCTCTAAGGTCGCTGTCGTGGCTGGAACGACGCCATTCTTTCGGTGCCGGGAACCCCTTTGAGGAGGAGGGCGTCCACGCTGCAAACGGCAAATCAGGTCAGTGCAAGATCGGCCGGTCCAACGACTGAGCCAAACGGGAGGTTGAACATGAAATCCTTGATACGCAATGCATCCGTAGCCGCGACCGCGCTGCTGCTTGGCCTGTCGGCCACGGCAATCGCGCGCGCCGACGACAAGCCGACGCTGGCCTTCGTCGTCAACGGCGCTTCCGATTTCTGGAAGGCCGCCGAAGCCGGCGTCAAGAAGGCGCAGGGCGAACTGCCCGACTATACGCTCGAGCTCAAATATCCCGAACAGTCCTCGGTCGCCATCCAGCAGCGGCTGATGGACGATCTGGTGACCGCCGGCGTCAAGGGCATCATGGTCTCGGCCGTCGATCCCAAGACCTCGACCGATGGGTTGAACAAGATCGCCTCGGAAACCGCGCTGTTCACCACCGACTCGGACGCCCCGCAGACCAAGCGCGTCGCCTATATCGGCTCGTCCAACGTCGATGCCGGCAAGCAGGCGGCCGAAATCGCCAAGAAGGCGATGCCCAATGGCGGCAAGTGCCTCGGCTTCGTCGGCCTGCTCGGCGCCGACAATGCCAAGGAGCGCATCCAGGGCATGAAGGACGGCCTGGCCGGCACCAAGATCGAGCTGATCGACGTGCGCGGCGACGACATCGACCAGGCGCGCGCCAAGAAGAATGTCGAGGACGCGCTGGTCGCCAGCCCCGACGTCACCTGCATGGTCGGCTTCTACTCCTACAACACGCCGCGCATCTATGAAGCGCTGCGCGATGCCGGCAAGCTCGGCTCGATCACCGTCGTCGGCTTCGATGACGATCCGATCACGCTGGGCGGCGTCAAGGAAGGCACCATTGCCGCCACCGTCGTGCAGCAGCCCTTCGAATGGGCCTATCAGGGCATGAAGCTGATGGCTGCCTATCTCAAGGGCGACAAGTCGGGCATCCCGGAAGGCAACCTCATCATCATCCCGACCAAGATCATCGGCAAGGATGACGTCGACGCCTACGCCGCCAATCTGAAGGCGATGGCCGGAAACTAAGACTTGAAGCAGTTCAGCCGGCTCAACGTCGCTTGGGCCGGCTGCTCGCATTGACGAACACCGCGAGGATCGTCAGTCTGCCAAAAGCCAAGAGCATGATCCCGAAAAGTGGAAGCCGGTTCTCGGAAAAGATCATGCTCAGAAATTGGCCCGCCAATCGCTGTCAGGCATGATGAATTATTCCGACACATCCATTGCTGCATCCGTGACCGCCCCGTTCCTCAGCCTTGAGAACGTGCGCAAGACCTATCCGGGCGTCGTCGCGCTCGACGGCTTCTCCATGGAGGTCAGGCCGGGCGAGGTCATCGGCCTTGTCGGCGAAAACGGCGCCGGCAAATCGACGTTGATGAAGATCCTCGGCGGCGTCACCAGGCCCGACAGCGGCACGATCACCGTCGACGGCACCGCGCATGACAGGCTCTCCGTCGAAGCCAGCCTGGGATCGGGCATCGCCTTCGTCCACCAGGAACTCAATTTGTTCGAAAATCTGGACGTCGCCGCCAACATCTTCTTCGGCCGCGAACCTTTGCGCGCCGGGCCGCTCAAGCTCGTCGACCGCGCAAAGCTGCGCACCATGGTGGCGCCGCTTTTGAAGCGCGTCGGCGCCAATTTTTCCGCCGACACGCCGGTCGCGACCCTGTCTCTGGCGCAGCAGCAGATGGTCGAGATCGCCAAGGCGCTGTCGATCGAGGCGCGGCTGGTCATCCTCGACGAGCCGACATCGAGCCTGCCGCTCGCCGAGACCGACAAATTGCTCGACGTCATCAAGGCGCTGAAGGCCGACGGCATCAGCGTCATCTTCATCTCGCACCGCCTGGACGAGGTCGAGCGCGTCGCCGACCGCGTCGTGGTGCTGCGCGACGGCATGCTGGCCGGCACCTTGCCGAAGAGCGACATCGGCCACGACCAGATGGTCAAGCTGATGATCGGCCGCATGCTGAAGGAGCGCGAGAAGGCCTCGGAAGCGGCGCGTGCGCCCGGCGCCGTAGCACTTGCGGCCAAGGCCATCCGCACCCCTGCCTATCCCGGCCGCCCGGTCGATCTCGACGTCAGGCGCGGCGAAATCCTCGGCCTCGCCGGTCTTGTCGGTTCCGGCCGCACCGAGCTGGCGCGGGTGTTCTTCGGCATCGATTCGAAGCTCGGGGGCGCGCTGGAACTCGACGGCAAGCCGCTTGCGCTGGCTTCCGCGGCCGACGCCGTCGCGCACGGCATCTTCCTGGTGCCGGAAGACCGCAAGCTCACCGGTATCCTGCTCGACCTGTCGATCGCTCAGAACATTTCGCTGCCCAATCTGCCCGCGCATGCGCGCCGCTCCCTGGTGTCCTCAAGCGCCGAGACCTCCACCGCCGAGAAGCAGAAGAAAGATCTCGGCATCAAGGCGCCTTCGGTGCAGACGCGCACCGGCACGCTGTCGGGCGGCAATCAGCAGAAGGTCGTGCTCGGCAAGTGGCTGGCCATGAACCCCAAGGTGATGATCCTCGACGAGCCGACGCGCGGCATCGACATCGGCGCCAAGGCGGAAATCTACGGCCTGATGCGCGCATTGGCCGATGCCGGCGTCGCCGTGCTGATGATCTCGTCGGACATGGAAGAGGTGATCGGCGTGTCCGACCGCATCGCCGTCATGCATGAGGGCCAAATCTCCGGCATTCTCGACAAGGACCGGTTCAGCCAGGAAAACGTGCTGCTGCTGGCGGTGGGCAAGCAGCCGAAGTAGTTTTGCCGGGGTCGCGCAAGCGCGATCTGCTCAGGCATTGGGGAGAAGACGATGAGCAAGAAAGATCTCGGCCTGCTGATCCTGATCCTGGTGGTCGGGGCGATCGTTGCGATCATCAATCCGCGCTTCCTGTTGCCGATCAACCTCGCCAACACCTCGAACCTGATCGGCCTGTTCGGCATCCTGTCGATCGGCCAGGCCTTCGTCATCATCACCGGCGGCATCGAATTGTCGGTCGGCTCGGTGGTCGCGCTGCTTGGAACGCTGTTCATCGACTTCATCGCCGTGCGCGAGGTGGGCTGGCCGCTGGCCTTCGTGCTGATCCTGTTCCTCGGCGCCATCATAGGCCTGGTGCATGGCTGGCTGATCACAAGGCTCAAGCTGCAGCCTTTCGTCGTCACTTTGTGCGGCCTGTTGATCTACCGCGGTGTCGCCCGCTTCTACACCGCCGACGGCACGGCGGGTTTTGCGTTCGGCCAGAATTTTCCCGAGCTCGAATTCCTGACGGCCGGACGCTCCTATGGCGTGCCGAACAGTTTCATCGCGCTGATCGTTATTTCGATCGTCATGTGGGTGGTGCTGCATCGCTCGGTGTTCGGCCGCTATCTCTACGCCATCGGCAAGAACGAGGAGGCGGCGAAATATTCGGGCATCCGCACCGGCCGTGTCGTCATCGCCGCCTATGTCATCTGCGGTGTGCTGACGGCGCTGTCGGCGATCTATTTCGCCATGTACACGCGCTCGATCTCGCCGGCCAGCCACGGCCAGTTCTACGAACTCTACGCCATCGCCGCCGCCGTGCTCGGCGGCTTCTCGCTGCGCGGCGGCGAAGGCTCGCTGATCGGCGTCATCCTCGGCACGGTGCTGCTGCAGGAGCTGCAGAATCTCGTCAACCTGCTCGGCATCCCGTCCTCGCTCAACTTCGCGGTGATGGGCGGCGTCATCCTCATCGGCGTGCTGGTCGACCAGCAATGGGGCGTGTTCCGGGAACGGCGGCTGATGGTCGACGCCACCCGCAAGGGCGTGGCGGGCCAGGCTGCGGAATAGCTAGCCTAGATCAGGCCCGACATGTCGGAAAAGGCCATCGCCTTGCGCAGCACCTCGGCGAAGCGTTCGCCGGCGGCTTCGCGCGGGCCGCTGTTGTCGATCGAGGTGACGCCGGGCCCGGACAGAGTGACATTGGCGCTGCGTGCCAGCCGCGCCAGCACTTCGCCGCGGGACTCCCGGCCGCGCATCGCCAGACGCTCGGCCAGCACGTCAGGCGAGGCAGTGATCTCGACGATGGCCAGGTTGGCATAGCGTTCGCGCAAGGAGGGGATGATCGCGCGCGACACATTGGCGACAGCGACACGGCCATTGGCGACAGACCAGTCGACATCGGCGGGGATGCCGTAGCGCAAGCCGTGTGCTTCCCAGGAAATGGCGAAGGCGCCATCGGCTTCGGCTTCGGCGAAGGCAGCGTCGGCCAGCGTGTCGTGATCCTCGCTTGCGGCATCGCTCGGCCTGGTGATGACCCGGCGGACGAACTCCAGCCGCGTTTCGTCGGCAAAATGGTTGCGGGCGTAGCCGATCACCGTGTCCTTGCCGGCGCCGCTTGGGCCGACGACGGCGACGAAAACGCCATCGCGGATCGGAAACGTCTCGGCCGAAAGTTCCCGCTCGATCAGTGCCGACACCATCATGCCACCCGGCGTCCCTGCCGCCACACGGTGCGCACGACCGGAACATGGTCGTCGACGCGCACCCGCACCAGATCGGCGCGGCGGCCCTGCTCGATGACGCCGCGGTCGGTCAGGCCAACCGCATCGGCCGGGTTCTTCGAGACCATGGCGACGGCCTGCGGCAGGGAAATGCCTTCGACGACATCGCCGAGGAAGAACGCCGACTGGATCAGGCTGAAGGGAATGTAGTCGGACGACAAGATGTCGAGCAGGCCGTCGCTGGCCAGCGTACGGGCCGAGACATTGCCCGAATGCGAGGCGCCGCGCATAACGTTTGGCGCGCCCATCAGCACACCCATCCCGGCCTCTTTCGAGGCCCTGGCGGCCTCTTCCGTGGTCGGGAATTCGGCGACCCGCACGCCCTGCTCGATCGCTTCGTCGACATGGCCCGATGTGGCGTCGTCGTGGCTGGCCAGCACGATGCCGCGCTCCTGGCAGGCGGCGGCGATCACCGCCCGGTTCGGCGCCGAATTGCGCGCCGATTCGGCCATCCGCTTTTCGCAGAACACCTTGAAGTCGCGATCGGTCAGCTTCAGCTTGCGCTGGTAATAGTAGGCATAGGTTTCGAGATTGACGAACTGGCGCTGGCCTGGCGCATGATCCATCAGCGATGCCAGCTTAACCCGCTCGTCGCCGTCGAAATTGGCGAAAGCCCTGAGGCAGTCCGGAGCCGAAACCTCGCAGCGCAGGTGGATGAAATGGTCGGCGCGCAGACGGTCCTGCTTCACACTGTCCTCGATCGCGTCGGCCAGCTTGCGGATGTCGGCCGATGTCAGGTCGGCGTCTTCGTCCATACCGACGCGCAAGGCATCCAGCACGGTGGTGATGCCGGCGGTTGCCACCTGCGCGTCATGGGCGAGCACGGCGGCGATCGGATTCCAGCGCACCTTGGGCCGCGGCGCGTAATGGCCTTCGAGATGGTCGGTGTGCAACTCGACCAGCCCGGGAATAATATAGTCGCCGCCCATATCCTCGCCGGTGCGGCCAGAACCAGAGCTTGCGCCGGCTTCGATGCCGGCGATAAAGCCGTCGCGCAGCACCAGCGAACCTTCGACGATCTCGTCGGCAAGCACGATGCGGGCATTGTGGAGAACAGTCTCGGCGGTCATTTCAGGCAGTCCTTCAGGCGGTTTTTCTGGCCGGGCGGCGCCCGAGCGCGTGATGCGAGAGCACCATGAACGGCGCACCCGGTTCGGTTTCGACAAACAAGGTCAGCGCATCCACCAGGACCTTCTGTTGCAGCACTTCCGCGAACAGGCTGTCGATCGCTGCGCGCAAACGCGGGCTCTCCTGTGACCCCGCCCGGCCGGAGAGCGTCATGTGGAAGCGAAAGGTTTCGAAGACATAGGGGTAGCCCCATTGGCAGAGATTGCGGAACTCGGCCGGCTTCAGCGAATCCGGGCTGCGCCGCTCGATTTCCGCCTCGCTCAGCGGTGCGCGAAACCGGTCGAAGTCGCGCACCACGTCATCGGCGAACCGGTTGAGCGCAGGCACTGGCCCTTCCGGCACCAGTGCGAAGAAGCCGTCGATCTGGCTGACCACGAGACGGGGAATGGTCACCACCGGCGTCACCTCGGCAAAAAGGTCGAGTGCGGCGCGCAGCGAGACTTCCGTCTCGTTGGCAGCTAGGCGGAACGGTGCTTTCAGCGTCGCATGGAAACCATAGCGGCGCGCCGAAGCGGTGTGGAAAGCGACTTCCGCCGCCGACAGGTCGGCCACCGCTTCGACCGGCCTCGTCGCGGCGCCAAACGGGTCGCGGCCCAGCCAGTCGGCGGCAATCCGCGCCAGTGGCTCGTCCTGCCGGGGAGTGAAATAGAGGGCGTAGCGCATGGAAAGTCCTTGTCAGCTTCGCTGCCATAGGTGATTTCCATGACGAATTGACGAAGCCTTGCTGGCTTTCAGGTAACAAAACGCTGCGGCGGGGTCATTAGCCGACGATTTTTTCGTG
The DNA here is from genome assembly GCF_003997795.1 of Mesorhizobium sp. M7A.F.Ca.US.005.03.2.1. Classification (NCBI taxonomy): domain Bacteria; kingdom Pseudomonadati; phylum Pseudomonadota; class Alphaproteobacteria; order Hyphomicrobiales; family Phyllobacteriaceae; genus Mesorhizobium; species Mesorhizobium sp. M7A.F.Ca.US.005.03.2.1. The sequence continues at coordinate 7,842 of NZ_RZRP01000025.1, forward strand.
CTGGACCAGGGAGCGAGTGCTCACGCAGCGACCGATCAGGCCTTCATCAGCCATTCATGCTCGGGCGCATTGTGGAACTTCCACGTCCGCTTCGGTCCTGCCATGACGTTGAGATAATAGAGGTCGTAGCCATGGCAGGCGGCGCAGGGGTGATAACCCCTGGGTACCAGCACGACATCGCCATCCTCGATCGCCATTGCTTCGTCGAGCGCGCGATGGCCGTTCTTGTCGGCGTCGGTGTAGACGCGCTGGAAGGCAAAGCCCTGTGGCGGGTTGAGGCGGTGATAGTAAGTTTCCTCGAGGTAGGATTCAGCGGGCAGATTGTCCTGGTCGTGCTTGTGCGGCGGATAGCTCGACGTATGCCCCCCGGGCGTGATGACCTCGACCACCAGCAGCGAATCGGCCGGCTTGCCCTCCGGCAATATGTTGGTGACATAGCGCGTGTTGGTGCCCTTGCCGCGCACCTCCTGGCCGAGATCGTCCGGTCCGATGACGCGAACCGGCAGGCGGCCGCCAAGGCCCGGCGCCGAGCAGACCGCGAGTTCCAGTTCGGTGTCCGCGGTCACCGACCAGTCCGAACCCTCAGGCACGTAGACCGACCACGGCTTGCCCTCGAAGGGCGACATGCGCTCGCCGAGCAGGCCGAGCTCCTTGCCGCCGGCTGAAGCCTTGCCCTTGCCGGTGACGAACACCAGGCAGACTTCGCGATCCTCCGTCTTGCCGGAGGCGCTCTCGCCCGGCTTCAGCCGATGCAGGTCGAAACCGACATAGGTCCAGCCGGCGCTTTTCGGCGTCACATGGGCGACGCGACCGTGGCCCTTGTCGGCTTTGACGAGCAGCTTCGACATTTTTGTCTCTCCTATCGCAAATCTTCGAGATCGGCCGAAGCCTCTCAACTTCGTCATCCTAGGGCCTAGCAGGAGCGAAGCTCCGTCGCGGAGACCCTAGGATGACGAAGTTAGAAGCACTGGAAGCTAACCGCCGACGCATGCGATCAGTCACTCCTTCGGCTCGGGCCCGACCGGAGGCCTCGCCTCGTCAGCAGGCTTGTAGAGATAAAAAAACTGCCAGACGGCGTAGCCGGCGAAGCCGAGCGCGATCATGCCCCAGAACGGCGTGCCGGTGGCGAACTCGATGATCGACCAGATGACGCAGACCGCGACGACGGCGACACGCCGCCACAAAGGCCGGAAGAAGGGGTGTTCGGAATCTTTCATCGGGCCAATCTACAGCAATCGGCCTCGCCGGGAACCCGTCGCACCAGCCATTGGGAGACTAGACATTTGGAAAGCCTTGCGTCTCGACCGTGTATCCGGCCGCCGTCATGACGCGCATCAATTCCTCGTAGCCCACTTGCGCCATCTTGAGCGGCGGGTTCTTCTTCGGGTCCTGCTCGGCCTCGACCACGAACCAGCCCTCATAGCCATGGTCGGCGAAGCGCTGCACGATGGCGCCGAAGTCCAGCGAACCGTCGCCCGGCACGGTGAAGGCGCCGAGCGCCACCGCGTCGAGGAAGGACTGCTTCGTGCGGTCGAGCTTTTCGATCACCCCCATGCGGACGTCCTTCACATGCACATGGCTGATCCGGGTATGATGGTTGTCGATGGCGCGCAGCACGTCGCCGCCGGCGAATGCCAGATGGCCTGCATCGAGCAGCAGCGGAATGCCGGCTCCGGAATAGCGCATGAAGGCATCGAGTTCCGGCTCGGTCTCAACCACTGCCGCCATGTGGTGGTGGTAGGACAACGGCATGCCCTGTTCGGCGCACCATTCGCCAAACGCGGTCAGGCGTTTCGCATAAGCCTTCATCTCGTCGTCCGACAGCTTCGGCTTGGTCGCCAGCGGCTTCGAGCGGTCGCCCTGGATCGAACGGCCAACCTCGCCATAGACGATGCAAGGCGCGTTCACCGCCTTGAACAGGTCGATCATCGGCTGGATGCGATCCTTGTTGTCGGCCATCTCCCCATCGACCAGCGTGCCCGAGAACCAGCCGCCGCACAGCGTGACGTCGGCGGCCTTCAGGATCGGCAGCATGATTTCGGGGTCATTGGGAAAACGCCGGCCCATCTCCATGCCGGTGAAGCCGGCCGAGCGCGACTGGCGCAGACATTCTTCCAGCGACACGTCATCGCTGAGCTCCGCAAGATCGTCGTTCCACCACGCAATGGGGGACATGCCCAGTTTGGCTTTCAAGTCGTCACTCCGGTCCTAAAACAGTTTCTTGCTCGTTGGCGCCGCCCCTCATCTGCCTGCCGGCATCTTCTCCCCGTGTAGAGACAGGGAGAAGGAGGAGCTTCGGCGCCTCTATCAATCGCCGATGGTCTGCATCTGCCGCTTTTCGTCATACGCCTTGCGCGCCGCGTTGACCTGCGGCCGCACTGACACTTCCGGCACCGCCACATCCCACCAGTGACCGCCGGCATCGGTGGAAACCAGCGGGTCGGTGTCGATGACGAGCACCGTGGTGCGCGTATTCTTCCTGGCTTGTGCCAGCGCGTTTTCCAGCCCGGCGATCGACGGCACTTTCTCGGCAATCGCCCCCATGCTCGCCGCATGCGCGGCGAAGTCGATGTCGGGCAGAACCTCGTGGCGCGAGTCCTTCAGCAGATTGTTGAAGTTGGCGCCGCCGGTCGCCATCTGCAGCCGGTTGATGCAGCCGTAACCGCGGTTGTCGAGCAGCACGATGGTCAGCTTGAGGCCGAGCATCACCGAGGTGGCGATCTCCGAATTCATCATCAGGTAGGAGCCGTCGCCGATCATGACGACGATCTCCTCGCCGGGCTTCGCCATCTTGGCGCCGAGCCCGCCGGCAATCTCATAGCCCATGGTCGAGAAGCCGTATTCGCCATGGTACGAGCCGGGCGCGCCCGCCTGCCAAAGCTTGTGCAATTCGCCCGGCAACCCGCCGGAGGCATTCAGCAGCGTCACACCGGAGCCCATGGCGCGCTGCACCGCGCCGATCACCTGCGCATCGGACGGATAGGCGGCATTGGTCGACGCCGTCACCTTGGCCGCCTCGACCGCCCAGGCCTTCTTGCCGGAGGACGCATTGTCGGTCCAGCTTGCCGGCGCCTTCCAGTCCTTCAGCGCAGCACCGAGTTCCCCCAGGCCCTCGGCCGCATCGGCCACCAGCGGCAGGGCGCGGTGCTTGCCGGCATCGAAGGGCTGCACGTTGAGCCCGATGATGGTCTTGCCCGAATTCTTGAACAGCGCCCACGAACCGGTGGTGAAATCCTGCAGGCGCGTGCCGATGGCCAGCACGACATCGGCTTCCTCAGCCAGCCGGTTGGCGGCAGAAGTGCCGGTGACGCCGACCGCCGCCATGTTGAGCGGGTGGTTGTCCGGCAGCGAGGATTTGCCGCCTTGCGTCTCGCAGACAGGAATGCCGGCGCCCTCGGCGAATTTCGCCAGTTCGTCCGACGCCTGCGAATAGAGGACACCGCCGCCGGCGATCACCAACGGCTTTTTTGCACCCTTGAGCGCGGCGACCGCGGCCGCCAGTTCCTGGCGATCCGGGCGCGGCCGGCGCTGGTGCCAGACCCGCTCCGCGAAAAAACTCTCGGGATAGTCATAGGCCTCGGCCTGGACGTCCTGGCAGAGCGACAGCGTCACCGGGCCGCATTCGGCCGGATCGGTCAGCACGGCCATGGCACGGCTCAGCGCAGGAATGATCTGCTCCGGCCGGGTGATGCGGTCGAAATAGCGCGAAACCGGACGGAAGCAGTCGTTGACCGTCGCCGTGCCGTCGGAAAAATCCTCGGCCTGCTGCAGCACCGGGTCGGGGATGCGGTTGGCGAAGACATCGCCTGGCAAAAACAGGACGGGCAACCTGTTTACATGGGCGAGCGCCGCCGCCGTCACCATGTTGAGCGCGCCGGGGCCGATCGAGGACGTCGCGGCCATGAAGCGGCGGCGGAAATTGGCCTTGGCGTAGGCGATTGCCGCATGCGCCATCGCCTGTTCGTTGTGGGCGCGAAAGGTCGGCAGTTCGTCGCGCACCTGATAGAGCGCCTCGCCGATGCCGGCGACATTGCCGTGGCCGAAGATCGCCCAGACGCCGCCGAAGATCGGGACTTTGCTACCGTCGATCTCAGTCATCTGGCGCGACAGGAAGCGGGTCAGCGCCTGCGCCATCGTCAGGCGGATTGTCTTGCTCATGGTGTTTTCCTCCGCAGTCCTATTCCGCGCCTTCTTATGCCGCCTTGCGGCCGCGCGCGGCAAGCCACGCATCCGTCAACTGTTCGAAGCGCTGCGCCATGTCGGCGATCGCCTCGTCATCCGACATCCTGCCGGCCAGCCATTGTTCGGCCGCATGGACGAAGATGGTGCGGCCGACGGCAAAACCCTTGACGATGGGTGCCTTGGCGGTGGCGGCGAACGCCGCTTCCAGCTCGTCCTGCGGCGCTTCCAGGCCCAGCAGCACGACGCCGCGGCACCAGGGGTCGTGCTTCAGGATCACGGCCTCGATCTTCGCCCAGGCGCCGCTCGACGCCTGCGGCTCGAGCTTCCACCAGTCCGGCTTGATGCCGAGCGCATAGAGTTCCTCCAGCGCGCGCGGGATCGTCGTGTCGTCGAGCTTGCCATGCTTGCCGGCAATGATCTCGATGAGAAGTTCCCTGCCGACCTTCCGCGCGGCTTCGAACAGCGCGCGCAACTTCTGCTGCTGTTCGTCCTTGAGCGCCGCCGGATCGTCGGGATGATAGAAGCACAGGCATTTGATGCAATGGTCGACCGGCCACTCGGTGAGCTGCGAGCCGATGTCCTGCGAGAACTCGAAGCGCAGCGGCCGCGAACCCGGCAGCTCCACCGGCCGCCCGAGCCAGGCGAAGGAATGCCTGGCGAATTCGAACATCGCCTTGCGGCCGTGTTTCTCGTCGATCAGCATGCCGTAGCCGTCGCGGCCGGCGGCAACCTTCGCCGCCGCCTTGACCGCCAGCACCTTGAAATCCTGGATGCGTGCGGGATCGGCACCGGCCTTCGCCGCCACATCCTCGAGCTGCACGCGGTGGTCGCAGGCGAGCGCCATCATCGAGGGAATGTCGCGCCGGCGCGTCGTTGCCCAATGGATGTGGTTGATCGCCTCGTCCTTGCGCAACGCCAGATGCCTGCTGCCGTTCTTGAGGAAGAACCGCAGCTCCTCGAAGGTCGGATATTCCGGCGCGCAGAGCAGCCGCGACACGGCGAAGGCGCCGCAGGCATTGGCCCAGGTCGCCGCCGTCGCATGGTCTTCGCCACCCAGCCAGCCGCGCAGGAAGCCCGACATGAAGGCGTCGCCGGCGCCGAGCACATTGTAGATCTCGATCGGAAACCCCTTGCCGACGACGCCGTCCTCGAGATCGTCGCTGATCGGTCCGTCATAGACGATGCAGCCCATCGCGCCGCGCTTCAGGACGATGGTGGCGGACGACAGCGAGCGGATTGTCTTCAAGGCGCTCAGGCAATCATCGGCGCCCGACGCGATCATGATCTCTTCCTCGGTGCCGACGATGAGGTCGCAGTCGGGCAGCACCGTCTTCAGCTGCGCCGAGACCCGGTCCGATTTCACATAGCGCTCGAACCCTTCGGCATGGCCGGCGAGGCCCCACAGGTTCGGCCGGTAGTCGATGTCGAACACCACCTTGCCGCCCTTGGCCTTCATGATGCGGATCGCCTTGCGCTGCGCGGCATCGCTGTTGGGCCTGGAAAAATGCGTGCCGGTGACGACGATCGAGCGCGCCGAGGCGATGAAGGCCTCATCGATGTCTTCCGGCGCCAGCGCCATGTCGGCGCAGTCCGAGCGATAGAAGATCATCGGCGAGACGCCTTCGTCCTCGACCGACAGCAGCACCAGTGCGGTTAGCCGCTCCTTGTCGGTCTTGAGCCCGTCGACATTGACGCCTTCACGCGTCAGCTGCTCGCGGATGAAGCGGCCCATCTGCTCGTCGCCGACGCGGGTGAGCAGCGCCGAGCGCAGGCCGAGCCTGGCGGTGCCGACCGAGATGTTGGCCGGGCAGCCGCCGACCGACTTGGCGAAGGAGGTGATGTCCTCCAGCCGCGAGCCGATCTGCTGGCCGTAAAGGTCGACGGAAGCGCGACCGATGGTGATGACGTCGAGCGGCGCGTATTCAGCGTCCACGGCTTCGCTCATTGGAACCTCCCGTCGGCCTTGTTGTGTTGGGGTACACGCGCGAGCGGCAGCGTGGCGCCGGGAATATGAAATAATAATTCCAATCCATAGTCAATATGGAATGAGCATTCCTTCGGTGAAAAGTACCTTTTCGGCGGTGGATCAGGCCTTGCGCTTCCTGCCCGTGCCGCGCCGCTTCTCGCCGACGCCGACGGTCAGCGCCATGGCCAGCGCCATTGTCGCCGACAGTGAGCGGAAGCCGGCGAAATCGGCCTCGGCAACCTCGAACCAGACCTTGGCGAACTGGGCGAGCGGCGAAAACGAGCTGTCGGTGATGGCGACGATCGGCACGCCCTGTTCCGAGATGCTGCGCGCCTCCTCGATCGTGGCCGGCGCGTAGGGCGAGAAGGAGATGGCGATGACGGCATCCGCCGGCGTGGCGAAGCCGATCATCTCGGCATTCAGCCCGGCCGCCGATTCGATCAGCTGGTTGCGGATCTTCAGCTTGCCCAGTGCATAGGCGATGTAGGACGCCACCGGATAGGAGCGCCGCTTGGCCAGCACATAGATGGTTTCCGCCTTTGCCAGCAGGGAAATAGCGTCTTCCAGATGCGCTTCGTCCAGCGTGCGCGAGATATCGTTGAGCGAGGTCGAGGCGGCGGCGACGAAGCCGTCGAAGATCGCCCGGTGGCCGGCGCCTCCCTCAGCCTTGACGCGCAGCGCCTGCAGCCTTTCGTCATAGGATGAGTTGCGCTCGCGCAGCCGCTCGCGAAACACCTGCTGCAGGCTGGTGAAACCATCGAAGCCAAGCTGCTGGGCAAATCGGATCAGGGTCGAAGGCTGCACGCCGGCCGAAGCGGCGATGCTGGCGGCGGTGCCGAAGGCGATATCGTCTGGATTGTCGAGCGCATGGGCAGCGATCTGGGCGATGCGTTTCGGCAGGCTTTCGCGTCGCTCCAGGATGGTGGTGCGCAGCGTCTCGAAATCGCGAGGTATCCGTTCGTCCATCGTCGCTCTGTCCAGGCTCATGCGTGAAGCATCCTCTGTGCCTCATCATAGCGAGCCTGCGCAAGAACACCATAAAAAATGAGGCAGACATTCCATTTCAGGAGAAAATGGACTAATTCATCCACGCAGCGCTTCAAGCAGTGGAGAAACGGAAAATGGTCGGCGTCGGTCTCATCGGTACGGGTTTCATGGGCAAGTGTCACGCCATCGCATGGAGTGCCGTCAGCGCCGTCTTTCCCGACGTGGCCAAGCCACGGCTGGTCCATCTCGGCGAGGTCAATGAAGAGCTTGCCCGGCGCAAGGCGGGCGAGTTCGGTTTCGCCAAGGCGTCGGGCGACTGGCGCGCCGTCGTCAACGATCCCGAAGTCGACATCGTCTCGCTGACCACGCCCAACCAGTTCCATCCGGAAATGGCCATCGCGGTTCTTCAGGTAGGCAAGCATCTGTGGTGCGAAAAGCCGATGGCGCCGAGCTTTGCCGAGGCCGAGGCGATGGCGGCGGCGGCGAAAAAGTCCGGCAAGGTCGCGGCGCTCGGCTACAACTACATCCAGAGCCCGGCCATCCGCCATATCGGCGCGCTGCTGGAAGAGAAGATCATCGGCGAGGTCAACCATCTGCGCATCGAGATGGACGAGGACTTCATGGCCGACCCCGAAGCGCTGTTCTTCTGGAAGCACGAAGCAGCTTCCGGCTATGGCGCGCTCGACGATTTCGCCGTGCATCCGCTGTCTCTGGTCTCAGCCCTGTTCGGCCGCGTCGCCAGTGTCATCTGCGACATGGCTAAACCCTATGCCGATCGCAAGCTGGCCAGCGGCGGTCGTCGCGCGGTGGAGACCTACGACATCGCCAGCGTGCTGATGCATCTGGAAAACGGCATTGCCGGCACGCTGCTGGTCAACCGCTCGGCCTGGGGCCGCAAGGGCCGCATCGCCGTCCAGATATTCGGCTCGAAGGGGTCGATCCTGTTCGACCAGGAACGCTCGAACGAATTCCAGCTCTATCTCACATCAGACCGCCCCACCGAACAGGGCTACCGCACCGTCCTGGTGGCGCCGCACCACAAGCCCTATGACCTCTTTGTGCCGGCGCCAGGCCATGGCCTCGGCTTCAACGATCTCAAGATCATCGAGTGCCACGAATTGCTGACGCGATTGGCCGGCAAGCCCGCGCGACTCATCGAATTCGCCGAGGGGCTGGAGATCGAGCGCACGGTGCACGCCATGGCGCGTTCGTTCGAGGCAAAGCGCTGGGTCGATGTGAGGTGACCTCCGCTCGCTTCAGACTACGGTGGCAGCGACGTTCGTCTCCCACCCGCTCACCCAGACCTGCCGCAGCCGGTCGCCTTCGCCCTTGAAGCGTAGCCCCGTCGCCTGGCAATCCTCGATCCGGTCGCTGCGGAAATTGCGGATCGCCTGGCGCAGCTCGCACCAGGCGACGATGTTGGCGGTTTCGGCGTAGTAGATCAGCGCGATCGGGCGGATGAGGCGCTCGGAGGCGCGGCCCATTTCGTCTCGATAGGAGAGGTCGAGCTTCTCCTCGTCGCGGATGGCGCGTCGCACCAGCGCAAGGTCGATCGCGCCGGTCGAGGGCGCGGCGAAACCCCAGGCATGCAGCGCATTGGCGTCGAATGCCTGCCGCAAGGGTGGCGGCACCGCGCCGGCGATCTTGGCGCTGACGCGCTTGGCCGCCTGCTTGAGTTCATTGTCGCCGGTGCGCTCCAGCAGCGCCAGCGACAGGACGATCGCCTCCATCTCCTCGATCGAAAACATCAGCGGCGGCAGGTCGAAGCCGGGGCGCAGGATGTAGCCGATGCCGCGGCCCCCTTCGATAGGCACGCGCATCGCCTGCAGCGCTGCGATGTCGCGATAGATCGAGCGCACCGTCACTTCCAGCCGCTCGGCAATCGTCGCCGCCGTCACCGGCTGCCGCGCCAGCCGCAGGATCTGGATGATCTCGAACAGGCGCGACGCCTTGCGCATTTTTTACCCCAGGTTGCGCGCCCAACTGACACACCATTGTCAGTTGGGCTGACCTATAGGAGCGCCTATCGGATTGAAAATCAACAGGTTCCGCTGCGGCTTGGCCGGGCGAGGCGATAGGCAACTGACATGGACTACGCGGCAAACCTCTGGCTTTTCTTTATCCTGCTGTTCGGCATCATCGCCGTTCCGGGCATGGATATGCTCTTCGTGCTTGCCAATGCACTGACCGGCGGACGCGACAGGGGTCTCGCCGCGACCGGCGGCATCATGGTCGGCGGCATGGTGCATACGCTGAACGGCGCCATCGGCGTCGGCCTGCTGATGCATTTCGTGCCGATCCTGTTCAAGCCGCTTCTGCTTGCCGGCGCCGCCTACATGGCCTTCATAGGCATCACGCTGATGCGCAGTTCCATCATCGTCGGCCAGGAGGGGCCTGCCGGCAGCCGTTCCGCATGGAAGGCGTTTCGCCAGGGGTTTGTGACCTGCCTGATCAACCCGAAGGCATACCTGTTCGTGCTTGCCGTCTACCCGCAGTTCCTGAAACCGGACTACGGTCCGATCTGGATGCAGGCGACGGTCATGGGGCTGCTGACCGTGGTGACGCAGGCTGCGATCTATGGCGGGCTGGCTATCACGGCCGGCCGCAGCCGCAACCTTCTGATCGCCAATCCGCGGGCGACCATTTTTGCCGGCCGGGCGGCCGGACTGCTGCTCTTTGCCGTATCGGTGTTCACGGCATGGGAAGGATTAAGGGCGGCGTAATCCCGGTCACCGCCGCCCACTTCCCTATGCCCTGTCAGGCAGCTCCCTGCCGGTTGTCGATCATGGCGCGGCGTGCCGAGCGGCGCCACTCGACGGCGCCGGCAAGGCCGTGCAGCACGGTCTCGGTGGTCGCCCAGTCGATGCAGCCATCGGTGATGCTCTGGCCATAGACCAGCGGCTTGCCCGGCACCACGTCCTGCCGGCCGGCGACGAGATTGCTCTCGATCATCAGGCCGATGATGCGCTCGTCGCCTGCCGCGACCTGGCCGGCGACATCTGCCGCCACCTTGGGCTGGTTCTCGGGCTTCTTGGCCGAGTTGGCGTGGCTGACGTCGATCATCAGACGGGGCGCAACGCCGATGCGGGCGAGTTCCACAGCGGCGGCTTCGACGCTCGCCGCGTCATAGTTGGGCTGAACGCCGCCGCGCAGGATAACGTGGCAGTCCTCATTGCCCGTGGTCGTGGCGATGCCGCTGCGCCCGCCCTTGGTCACCGCCATGAAATGATGCGGCTGCGCGGCGGATTTCACCGCCTCGGCGGCTATGCGCAGATTGCCGTCGGTGCCGTTCTTGAAGCCGACCGGGCAGGAGAGGCCCGAGGCCAGTTCGCGGTGGATCTGGCTCTCGGTCGTGCGCGCGCCGATCGCGCCCCAGGCCACGAGGTCGGCAATGTATTGCGGGGTGGTCATGTCGAGGAATTCGGTCGCCGCCGGCAGGCCGAGATTGTTGACGGCCGACAGCACATTGCGTGCCATCCGCAGCCCCTTGTCGATGTTGAAGCTGCCGTCGAGGTCGGGATCGTTGATGAGGCCTTTCCAGCCGACCGTCGTGCGCGGCTTTTCGAAATAGACCCGCATCACGATCTCCAGCCGGTCCGACAGGCTCTCGCGCAGCGCCGCCAGACGGCTGGCGTAGTCGACGGCCGCGACCGGATCGTGGATCGAACACGGGCCGACGATGACGAGCAGCCGGTCGTCGGTCCCGTTCAAGATGGCATGGGTTGCGTTGCGCGATGCGCTGACGG
>NZ_RZRP01000260.1:0-7389 GCF_003997795.1 Mesorhizobium sp. M7A.F.Ca.US.005.03.2.1
GGTCAAGCGATGCGAGCGGATTGGCGACGCCGTCGAGATCGGGCAGCAACCGCTCGAGCGCGACCAGATCGATGTCCGGGCGTGCCTCGGCGATGGCCGCCAGCACCGATCGGAGGGCCGGCATATCCACCTTGGCCAGCCAGTTCGGGTCCGCGGCGACGAAGTTGCCGTTGGCGTGGCGCCCACCCATGAAGCGGGCGATCCGGAACGGCCCCTTCGAGGCAATCTCCAGCGCCAGCGAAAAAACCGGTTTGCCCTCGGCACTCAGCGTCGCGACGAGCAGGTCCGGTCGTGTCTCGGCCGCCCAGTTCAGGATCCAGGCAGCACCCTGCGCCGGACCAAACAGAGCCGAGCGGCAGAACTCGGCATAGGCCGCCAGTCCGTCCGTGGACGCCACCGAGATCGACAGGCCGGCACGGTCCCGTGGCAAGGCGCGCGACGATGCCTCGGTCGCCGCAAGCCGATTGCCGTCAAATGACGCAGTTGCGTCAACCATACCTCAATCCTTAGGGCGTATTGGTCGCGATTTGGGGGTTCGCATAGGCGCATTCCGTGCTTGGATCAGCCTAGGCGCAAAAGGTGAATGAATGATCGACGGCGGGGAGGCAATCCGGAAACTGGCGCTGAACGTCGCCCGCTATACCGGCCTTGCACCGCTGGCCAAGCCGTTCATCGGCGGCATTGGCGCCATCCTGATGCTGCACCGTGTTACCGCGACGCCGGAAAAGCCGGACGGCGTCAACCGGCATCTGAATATCGCGCCCGGGTTCCTCGATGCCATGATCGCCGACATGAAGGCGCATGGCTATGCCTTCGTCTCCATGGACGAAGCCGTCGAGCGCATCAAGGCGGGCGGCAAAGGCGGTCAGTTTGCCACGATCACCGCCGACGATGCCTATCGCGACAATATGGTCGAGGCGCTGCCGGTGCTGGAGAAGCACGGCGCGCCGATCACCATCTATGTCGCGCCCGGGCTGATCAACGGCACAGCCGACCTGTGGTGGGACGTTGTCGAGGACATCGTCAACGCGCGCGATACCTTGACGCTGACGCGGCCGAAGGGTCCGCTGACGATCGATTGCTCGACCCCCGCGAAGAAGCTGCAGGCCAATGCACGCCTGCACGCCTATCTCACCTCCGAAATCCGCGAGAAGGACCTGCAGGCGGTGTTGCGCGATCTGGCTCGCGCAAATGGCATCGACGCCGACGGTCCGCGCCTGCGCACATTGATGAACTGGGACGAAATCCGCCGCATCGCCGCGCATCCGCTGGTGACGATCGGCGCCCATACGATCAACCACAGCAATCTGAAGCGGCTCTCCGAAGCCGATGCCCGGCACGAGATCGGCGCCGTGCGCGCCATGTTGCTGGCCGAACTGGGCGAAGAGCCCCGCCATTTCGCTTACCCCTATGGCTATGCGAGTGCCGTAGGCTGTCGCGAAGTCGGCTTTGCCCGTGACGCAGGCTACACCTCTGCCGTGACGACGCGCCACGGCGTGCTGCGCGCCGAACATGCCGGGTTCCTGCATGCTTTGCCGCGGATTTCCGTCAACGGCCGCTATCAGAGCCTCGCCCATATTCGCACCATGCTGTCGGGCGTGACGACGCCGCTCGCCAATGCCGGCAAGATGGTCGTCACCATCTGACGCTGGCGGTTTCGCCTAGCGCTTGGCCCTCGGCTCCAGCATCAGCCATTTGATGATGCCCATTGCCGGCAGCACCCAGAGCAGGCCGCTGAGCAGGAAGAACAGGAAATGCACCCACGGACCCGACTCCGACAGCCGGGCGACCGCGAAGATCGATGCGACCAGCGCATAGATGATGACCAGCGCCACCAGCAGAAACATTCCGATCAGCTTTTTCAGGCGCAGGGGCATGGTTGGTCTCCTGATCGAGCATGCCGGAATTTGCACAGGCGGCCTGGCAGGCTCAAGGGGTAACGGCCTCGCATAGGCCTTGAGGCGAGACTGCGCAACCGGTGAGACGCGGCGCGACGGCGTGCCGCGCCGGATGGTCTTGCCAGCACGGGTGCGATGGTCCACCAATCCGCCAAATCAACCTGCCGGGACAAGATCATGGCTGCCATATCAGCTGCCGCGCCATACGTCGCCCGCGACCGCGACCTGCATAACCGGGCGCTGCTGCGCGCCTGGCTCTATGTGGTGCTTCTGGTGCTGTTTGCGCTGGTGCTGGTCGGCGGCGCCACCAGGCTCACCGATTCCGGCCTGTCGATTACGCAGTGGAAGCCGATCCATGGCGTGATCCCGCCGCTCAACGATGCCGAGTGGCAAGAGGAATTCCAGCTCTACCAGCAGATCCCGCAATATGCCGAGCTCAACAAGGGCATGGGCATCGAAGCGTTCAAATCGATCTTCTGGTGGGAATGGGCGCATCGCATCCTGGCGCGCAGCGTCGGCCTGGTCTTCGCCTTGCCGCTGCTGTTCTTCTGGGCGACGCGCCGCATCGAGCGCGGCCTGGGTCGGAAACTCGTGGGCATTCTGCTGCTTGGCGGCCTGCAAGGCGCCATCGGCTGGTGGATGGTGGCCTCTGGCCTGGTCGACCGGGTCTCCGTCAGCCAGTACCGGCTGGCGACCCACCTGACCCTTGCCGCACTGATCTTCACCGCCACCATGGTGGTCGCGCGCGGGTTGGCGCCGCATTCCGAGCCTGCCGCCGATAGGTCGACGCAGAGGCTGGCCGGCTTCATCGTGCTGCTGGCGCTGATCCAGATCTATCTCGGCGGCCTGGTCGCCGGGCTCGATGCGGGCCTGAGCTACAACACCTGGCCGCTGATGGACGGCAAGATCATTCCCGGCGATCTGCTGATCCTCGAGCCGGCATGGCGCAACTTCTTCGAGAGCCCGAAGACGGTGCAGTTCGTCCATCGGCTTGGCGCTTACACGGTATTCGTCGTGGCCTTGTGGCACATGATCGCCACGCGCCGGCGGCTGCCAGGCTCGACGCATGCGCGCCGCGCGACGCTGCTGTTTCTACTGGTGCTGGTGCAGGCCTCGATCGGCGTCGGCACGCTGCTCATGCATGTGCCGTTGCATATGGCGCTGACCCATCAGGGATTTGCGCTGATCGTGCTGGGCTTTGCAGCAGCCCATTGGCGCGGCACCAAGGGCGCCTATCCCTTGCCGACGGGAATAGCGCTCAGGGGCTGATCCCGAGCCGATCTACTGGGTCGGATCAGAAGCTTGCCCGCACCGCCCGGATCGCCTTGACGATCGACATTTCGCGATTCTCCTCGACCGCATTGTCGTCCTCGTGATGCCAGGACGCCGACAGGCATCCATAGGCAATGGCATGATCGAGGATAGCGGTCGGTGTCTGGCTCAGTGTTCTGGCAAAGATCTCGGCCATATCAGCGATCCGCTTCGGATCGAGGCAGAGATCGTCCCGGTCGAGCGGGTTGTAGAACATGTTCGCCGCGTCGAAGCCGGGATCGCCGAGCACGCCCTTCGGATCGATCGCCAGCCAGCCGCGCGGCCCGTGCAGGATGTTTTCGTGATGCAGATCGCCATGCAGGGGCCTGATGTCGTGCGGATCGGCCAGCAGCCGCTCGGCGATGACGGCTGCCTCGACATAGAGGCTGTCAAGGCCGGCGTCGCGATCGGTATTCGCCTTGTCGAACAGGCTGGCGAAGCGTTCCCGGAGCGGCTGAAGCTCGGGCGGGTAGGGGGCTTTCCCCCGTGAAAACAGTTTTGCCATCAGCTCCGCCGCGATTGCGGTCGCGGCAAAGTCGCCCTGTTCGTCGAGAACCTGCTGCAGCAGGGTTTCACCGGCATATTCGAGCAGCATGCTGTGGCCGTCGCGGCCGAGCAGACGCACCGCGCCTTCGCCGCGCCGCCAGGCGAGATAGTGCTCTCCGCGCAACTCGTCGGCGACGTCATCGAAAGGCTTCAGCGCCTTGACGATCGCCGGCGATCCGTCTTCGCGCAAAACCTTCCAGATGCGGCTCGAAAAGGTCTCGGCAATGAGTTCGGGCGCGCTGACTTTCCAGCGCGCCGGAAAGGCTGGCGTGTCCATCAGAGGCCGAGCATCAGATCCATGTTCTGGACGGCGGCACCCGAGGCGCCCTTGCCGAGATTGTCGTAGACCGCCAGCAGCAGGGCCTGCGCCCGTTTGTCGTTGGCGAAGACATAGACCTTCATCCGGTTGGTGCCGTTGTAGATCTCCGGATCGATCTCCGGCATGCGCTCCGAATGCGCATAGGGCGCCACCTCGACCACACCGCCCTTGATGGCGGCGAAATGGTCGGCAATCGCCGCATGCAGCTCCGCACCGGTCGGCACATGGTCGAGGCCGCCGAGTTGCAATGGCACCACGGTGATCATGCCTTGCGCGAAATTGCCGACCGCCGGCTGCATGATCGGATCATGCGACAGCCTTGCATAGGCCCTCAATTCCGGCACGTGCTTGTGCTGCAGGGTGAGGCCGTAAGGCAGGAATTCCGAGGCGTCCTCGCCCTTGGCGACGTAGTCCTCGATCATCGGCCGTCCGCCGCCCGAATAGCCCGAAATGCCGTTGACGGTGATCGGAAAATCCGCCGGCAGCAGGCCTGCTGTGACCAGCGGCCGCAGCGTCGCGATCGGTCCCTGCGGCCAGCAGCCTGGGTTGGCGACGCGCTTTGCCGAGGCAATCGCCTTTGCCTGGTCCTTGTCCATCTCGGCGAAACCATACGCCCAGCCCTCCGCCACGCGATGCGCGGTCGACGCATCGATGACCCTGGTGGTGTCGTTGGCGATCAGCGAGACGCTTTCCTTCGCCGCGTCGTCGGGCAGGCACAGGATAGCGACATCGGCGGCATTGAGGAACTCGGCACGTGCCGCCGTTTCCTTGCGACGCTCGGTGGGGATGGAAATGATCTCCAGATCACCGCGCTCGGCAAGCAGCGCCCTGATCTGCAGGCCGGTGGTGCCGTGTTCGCCGTCGATGAAGATTTTCGGTTTCATGGGTTGTTCAAATTCCCTGAGTTTTCAATACTGTATGCCCTGGCCTTGAATCACTGCGGCACCATTGTGATTGCCGTTGTTCAGCTCTTCAAGCCGGGCTTTCCGTTCAGCAAGCAGACCGAGATACTGCATGGCCACCATCGAGCCGGCGATTGCCGTTATATCGGCGTGATCATAGGCCGGCGCAACCTCTACGACATCGGCGCCGACAATATCGATCTGGTTGAGCTGGCGCAGCGTCGACAGGATCTTGGCCGAGGACGGCCCGCCGGCAACCGGCGTGCCTGTGCCGGGCGCATAGGCCGGATCGAGGCAGTCGATGTCGAAGGTGAGATAGGTCTTTTTGCCGCCGGTGCGGTCGACAATGGCGTAGGCAATGTCGGACGCCCGCATCTCCTCGATTTCATGGCCATGGAGGATCTTGATGCCGAACGTGTCGGGCGCATGGGTGCGGATGCCGATCTGGATCGACCGGTCGGGATCGATGATGCCTTCCTTGACGGCGCGACCGACGAAGGAGCCGTGGTCGATGCGCTTGCCGTCGTCCGGCCAGGTGTCCTGGTGGGCGTCGAACTGCACCAAAGCGAGCGGACCATGGATGGCGGCATGCGCCTTGAGTAGTGGCCAGGTGACGAAATGATCGCCGCCGAGCGTCAACAGGAAGGCGCCTGATTTGAGGATCTTCGCCGCTTCGCGCTCGATCGTGCCGGGCGTCTTCTGATGGTTGCCCGAATCGAGCAGGCAATCGCCATAGTCGACGACCGCCAGATGCTCGAACAGATCGCGTGAAAAGGGATACTGCGGGTCGTTGTCGAGGATCGCCGAGGCACGGCGGATCGCCTGCGGCCCGAAGCGGGCGCCAGGCCGGTTGGTGACGGCGGCATCGAAGGGAATACCCCACACCACCGCATCCGCGCCCTTCACGTCCTTGGTGTATTTGCGCCGCATGAACGACAGCGCGCCGGAATAGGTCGGCTCGAACGCGGCGCCCGTTTTGGAACGGGCGGTGAAGGCGTTGTCGATGGTGTGGTTCGCCATTACGGATCCTCGTTTTTCATCGGGTTGCAACAACTACAGAACCGGCACGGAAGATGCCAGTCATAGCTTGGCGAGACGGAATGGCGCTGCCCGAGTGCCACGGCAAGACAGGATTGTATCATCATGACCCAGACCGCGTTTCTCAACCCCACCCGTGCCGCGGCGTCGACCCACACCGGCACGGTCGCCGGCGAACGCTTCCTGGTCCTCGATTCGTGGCGCGGCATCTGCGCGCTTCTGGTGGCGCTGTTTCACTTTCCTACCGGTTCGACGATTTCGCAAAGCGCCTTCATCGGTTCGTCCTACCTGTTCGTCGATTTCTTCTTCGTCCTTTCCGGCTTCGTCATCGCCAGCAGCTACGGCGATCGGCTCAACCAGCCGGGACAGGTCGCGCGTTTCGCCCTGGTCCGTTTCGGCCGCATCTACCCGCTGCATCTGCTCATGCTTGCCGCCTTCGCCGGTTTCGAGCTGCTGCGGCTGATGCTGCCGCAATTGCACGGCACGGGGGCTGCCCCCTTCACCGGCGGCTTCGACCTCAACAGCCTGCTTGCCAATCTCCTTCTGCTGCAGGGTGTCGGCTTCGAGGATCAATTGACCTGGAATGCGCCGAGCTGGAGCATTTCGGCCGAGTTCTTCGCCTATCTCCTGTTTGCCGGCGTGGTCTTCGTCGCCGGCGCGCGCGCCTGGATATGGTTCGTCGCGGCCGCCGTCACCGCGCCGCTGTTCCTGCTCGGCTTCTCGACCCATCATATGGATGTGTCCTTCGATTTCGGCTTCATCCGTTGCCTGTACGGCTTCTCGCTCGGCGCCTTGCTGGCCTGGTTTCAGCATGATTCCATCGCAGGGGCGCGACAGGCTCTCGCCAGGGGCGGCCCGCGGATGGACTGGACCCTTGCCGAAATCGTCATGGTGGCCGTCATCGTGCTTTTCGTTTCGCTGGCGGGCGACAATGACTTCGGCATCGCGGCACCCCTGGTGTTCGCGCTGGCGCTGTTTCTGTTCGCCCATGAGGGTGGCTGGATCAGCGCCTTGCTCAGAGCCCCGTTCATGCTGACGCTCGGCGCGCTGTCCTATTCGATCTACATGGTCCACATCTTCGTCCAGGCGCGCCTGATCAACGTCGCGGGGCTCGTCGAGCGCAAGCTCGGCCTTGGCCTGATCGGCGACTTCATGCTGCGCGGCCAGCCTGCCACCGGCTTCGGTGCCGGCTGGACGGGGGCGGTGGCGATCGTCGTCATGCTCGCCGCTACCATTGCCGCCTCCTGGATCACCTGGCGTTTTGTCGAGATGCCGGCCATGGCGTGGTTCCGCAGGCTCTCGAAACGCATCTGACGCACCTGCTGCGAGTATTCCGCTAGCCGGCTTCGTTCACCCAGATGTCACGGGCGTCGCC
>NZ_RZRP01000261.1:0-7385 GCF_003997795.1 Mesorhizobium sp. M7A.F.Ca.US.005.03.2.1
AGCATGCGCCATCGCAATGGGCCGCCGATCTGATGAAGAAGGGCGCGTCCGGTTCGCTCTGGAAGCGAGACGCGGCAGGCGGTGATTTTCGCAAGCTTGCCGGCGACATTGCCTTTCCCTACGGGCTGCATCCTGTCGGCAAGGATGTGCTTGTCAGTGAAAGCTGGCGCCATCAGTTGGTGCGTTTCGGCGGCGCGACGGGCAGCCGTTCGACGGTTCTGACGCATCTGCCGGGATATCCCGCACGGCTGTCGCCGTCCGCCGATGGTGGGGCCTGGCTGACCTTGTTTGCGCCGCGCAACCGGCTGATCGAATTCGTGCTGCAGGAAACGCATTACCGGCAGGACATGCTGAGCCAAGTGCCGCCGGCCTACTGGATCGCGCCGGCACTGGCGTCCAGCCGCAGCTTCCTCGAGCCGCTGCAATGCGGCGGCATCCGCACCATGGGCATCCACAAGCCGTGGTCGCCGAGCCGCTCCTATGGGCTGGTGGTCAGGCTCGACCAGAAGATGCAGCCGCTGTTCAGCCTGCACAGCCGCGCCAACGGCACGCGTCATGGCATCTGCAGCGTTGCGGAAAAGGACGGCCGGCTGTTTGTCGCCTCCAGAGGCGGCGACTGCGTGCTGGCGATCGACCTCGCTTCGGGAGGTTTCTGATGGAACCGATCGTTCGGCTGGAAAACGTCACCAAGAATTATCGCGGCGTGCCCGCGGTGAAGAACGTCAGCTTCGAACTGCGCAAGGGCGAGATCCATGCGCTGCTCGGCGAGAACGGCGCGGGAAAATCGACGCTGACCAAGATCATCGCCGGTGTGGTCGATGCCACCTCGGGCAAGATGTTCCACAAGGGCCAGGAAATCGCCTACGCCTCGCCGCACGCAGCGCTTGAAGCCGGCATCGCGATGGTGTTCCAGGAGACCAGCCTGGTGCCGTCGATGACGGTGGCGCAGAACCTTTATCTCGGCACCGAAAAGTTCCTCAACCGGCTGCGCGGCACCTACATTTCAGCGCAGCAGTTCCTGCAGTCGCTGAATTTTCCGGTCGACCCCAACGCCATGGTGGCAACGTTGGGCGCCGCCAAGCGGCAGATGGTCGAGATCGCGCGCGCCGTCCACCACAATGCCGAGATCATCATCTTCGACGAGCCGACGGCGACGCTGACGCCGGAGGAGAAGCGGCACTTCTTCGCGCTGATCCGCCGGCTGAAGGCGGGCGGCGTCTCGATCGTCTTCATCAGCCATGCGCTGGAAGAGGCGCTCGATATCGCCGACCGCATCACCATCCTGCGCGACGGCGAGCTGGTCATTACCGACGACACATCCGCCTTCGACCGCGACAGGATCGTTTCCGCCATGGTCGGGCGCACGCTATCGGGACAGATCTACCGCCAGCGCGACGAAGCGAAGCTGCGCAAGGCGGGCAAGAAAGTGCTGTCGGTGCAGGACATTTCGATGAGCAATGTCGTGCGCAACACCTCTTTTTCGATCTTCGAGGGCCAGATCACCGGCGTGTTCGGGCTGATCGGCTCCGGCCGCACCGAGACATTCAAGATCGTCTCAGGCATCTACAAGCGGGATTTCCTGCGCGGCGGCGCGATTGAACTCGATGACAGACCGGTGCGCTATCTCGTGCCGAGCGAAGCGGTGGCCGACGGCATCGTCTATGTCACCGAGGACCGCAAGAGCGAAGGCATCTTCGAGACGATGGGCATTGCCGAAAACCTGTTCGGCGGACTGCTGGCGGCGGGTCGCGAAAAGGCCTGGGTGATCAACACGCAGGAGATGCGCGCGCTCTCGGCCGAATGGACGAAGACGCTGAACATCAAGGCAATCAACGACAATGCGCGCGTCGTCGAGCTGTCAGGCGGCAACCAGCAGAAGGTGGTGATCGGCAAGGGGCTGGTGCAGAAGCCGCGCATCGTCATCTTCGACGAGCCGACACGTGGCGTCGATGTCGGCGCGATCGCCGAGATCCACCAGATCATCAACCGGCTGGCCGATGAGGGGCTGGCCGTCGTCGTCATCTCGTCCTACCTGCCGGAGATCATGAACCTGTCCGACCGCATCCTGGTCTGCCGCCAGGGCCGCATCGTCGAGGAGTTTTCGCCGGCGGAGGCCACGGAGGAGAAGATCATGTACGCGGCCGTGCATTAGATTCAGGTGAGGCCGGCCTGCAAATGGCGGTTTCCTGCGCTTCCGGTGCTCACGTACGAAAAGTACGCTCCGCTCCGGTTCTCGGAACTCACCATTTTCGACTCGGCCTGACCTGAATCTAGACGCCGGCGCTGGAAAAGTGAATCGGACGAGTGGATTGGCCGCAATTGCTCAAGACCTGATTCAATTCACGCAACGATCCAACGAAGGAAAAACCCCATGGCCACCACAAAACTCCTCAGCGATGCCGAGGTCGAAAAGATTCCCGCCGTGAAAGCCGTGTTCGACGACATCCGCGCGACGCGCAAATCCGATTTCGTCAACAATTTCTGGCGCGGGCTGGCCAATGATCCTTCGGCGCTGAAGCGGATCTGGGAACAGTTGAAGGTGGTGATGGTCGCCGACAGCGCCATCGATCCGCTGACCAAGGAGATGATCTACATCGCGGTGTCGACCGCCAATGGCTGCTCCTACTGCGTCCACTCGCACACGGCTGCAGCCCGCGCCAAGGGCATGACCGATGCGCAGCATGGCGAACTGGTGTCGATCATCGGGCTCGCCGGCCAGACCAACCATCTGGTGACGGCGATGCAGATTTCAGTCGATCCGCAGTTCGAGGTGAAGTGAGGCGTCACACTGGCCGGTAAACCTTCTCCGCCGTGTTCCAGAAGATATCCGCCTCGGCCACCGCACCATGCTTGGCCACCGCGTCGCGGTGCGCCTTGATCAGCTCAGCGTGGCTGGTCCACAGCTTCTCGATCGGGAAGTTCGAGCCGAACATCAAATGGTCGGCACCCAGGATATCGATCGCGTTGTCTACGACATAGGCGATCAGCAGGGGATCGTTGCGGTGGACGAAGGTGCCGAGGCCCGACAGCTTGGCGTAAAGATTGGGCGCCGCCGACAGCGTTTGCAGGCCTGCCTTCCAGGCCTCGGTGGTTTCCGGTTCCATGCCGGTCAGCATGCCTGCATGGGTGAGGATGAAATTCGTTTCGGGGTTCTCGCCGACCAGCGTCAGGCCGTCCTTCATCTGGGCGGGGAAGAGCTGCAGGTCGAAGGACAGGCCATAATCCTTGAGCCGCGCCACATTGGCGCGCACTTTCGGGTCGATCACCTGATCGGCGAAGGCGGCGAAGCGGAAGGCCGGGGTCTCGTGCCAGTGCAACTGCATGCGCACGCCGCGCAGCAGCTTGTATTTCATCAAGCGATCGATCTGAGGCCTGATATCGTCGACGGTCATGTCGGTGTAGCCGACGATGGCATGCGGCCAGCCGGTTTCGTCGGACGTCTTCTGCAGGAAAGCGACTTCCTTCTCGAAATCCTCCTTGGCCCAGTTGGTCTGGACGTAGACGGCCTTCTCGACGCCTGAATCCCTCTGGTCTTCGAGAAATTCCTCGATCGGATAGTCGCGCCGGATCGGTTCGTAGGGGCCGAAGATGCGCGGCACCATCGGTCCGACCAGCCATGGCTGGTCCTGTTGGCGCCAGATGTGAAAATGTGCGTCGATGGTTTTCTGCATCATGAAACCCTCTTCCAGATTGTCGCCGCCGCCGGAGCAGGGCGGGCGAGCGACAGGATGAAATCGGTGAGACCGGCAAGCGACGAGCCGTCGACGAGATCGTCGAGGTCGGGCAGGATGGCGCGAAGTGCCGCCGTTGCCGGCCGGAAGCGCGGGTCGCCGGCCAAAGGTGTAGCCAGCGACAGCCGGAAGGCGCGGACGCTCAGCCGCCGCATGGCTGTCTCCAACTCGGCATGATCGCCGCGTTCCAGCGCGTCGGACAGGATGACGATAGCGGCACCGCGTGCAAAGGCTGAAAAGCGCGGCACCGATAGGAAGGCGAGCAGCGTCGGGCCCATGCGGGTGCCGCCGTCCCAATCGTCGACCTGGGCTGCGGCGCGGGCCAATGCCTGGTCGCGGTCGCGGATGCGCAATGCCGCGGTGATGCGGGTCAGCCGCGTGCCGAAGGTGAAGATTTCGGCGCGGTCCGCGCCTTGCACGGCGGCATGCGCCAGCTTCAGATAGTCCGCGGTGTGCAGCTTCATCGAGCCGGAAACGTCGATCAGGAGCAGCAGCTTGCGCGGCACGGTCTGGCGGCGGCGCAGCAGCGGCGAGGGTACGTCGCCATCGGCGCTGACGATTTCCCGCAGCGACCGGCGCAGATCGAGCTTGCCGCGCGAATGCGTGCGCACGGTGCGGAACGAGCGGCGGACGGGCAAGGCTGAAGCGAGCCTGCGGCGGAAAGCGGCAAGGTTGTCGTCGTCGCGCTTGAAATCGCGGGTACTCAGTTGTTCGGCTCCGGAAGAGAGTTTGCCACCTTCCTGATGGCTGATGACCTCGATCTCTTCCTGGCTCGCACCGCCATCATCCTTGATGCGGGTTTCCTCGTCGGCGTCGCCTTCGACTATGGCAGATGTGTTGCCATAGAAATGGCTCTGGAAATGCGCTTCGAATTCGTCGCGGCGGTCGGGCGGCGGCGCCAGGGTGGCGAGGGCCGCCTCGCGGATGTCGGCCATCGAGCGTGGACCGAGCAACGTCACCGCCTGCATGAAACAGGAGACTTGCTCGGGGGCTATGGCAAAGCCGTAGCGGCGCAAGAGCCTGGCAAAACCCAGGAATGGGGAGGCGGCGCGGGGGAGGCTTGTTTCCCGCATCATTCTGTGTCGCCCCCCTCTGTCCTGCCGGACATCTCCCCCTCAAGGGGGGAGATTGGCAGCTTCGGCGCTTCGCTCTGTTCGGCGACGTCAGCGATTAGCGAAAGCGGGGATGACATCCGATCTCCCCCCTTGAGGGGGAGATGTCCGGCAGGACAGAGGGGGGCGCTGTCCCGCCAGCCTTGCGAAATGACCTCCCGCGTCACGCCAGTGCCTCCTCGACGATCCGTCCAAGCTCCGGCGCAATGTAGGAAAGGTCTTCCTCGTCCTTGATCAGCACGCCGATGGCGCGGCGGAAGGCTTCCGGCCACGGGCTGCCGCCCTTCTCCAGGATGGTCGCGGCATTGGCCCATTCGACGGCCTCGGCAATACCCGGCGGCTTGGCCAGCGGCCGGGCACGGATGGTCTGCACGGCCGCCGCCACTGCGCGCGCCGTTGCTTGCGCCACATCGCCGGCGCGCAGCATGATGATGGCGGCCTCGCGCTCGGCGTCGGGATAGCCGATCCAGTGGTAGACACAGCGGCGGCGCAGCGCCTCGGCAAGCTCGCGGGTGCGGTTCGAGGTCAGGATGACGATCGGCTGTGCCGTGGCGCGGATTGTGCCGCGTTCGGGAATGCTGATCTGGAAATCGGAGAGGAATTCCAGAAGCAGCGCCTCGAATTCATGGTCCGAGCGGTCGATCTCATCGACCAGCAGCACCCGCTGCTCCGGCGCCTTCAGCACCTGCAGCAGCGGCCGGGCGATCAGGAAACGGTCTTCGTAGATGTCGATCTCATGCTCGCCGGCGTGGCGAATGGCGAGCAGCTGGCGTTGATAATTCCATTCGTAGAGCGCATGCGCAGCGTCGATGCCTTCATAGCATTGCAGCCGCACCAGATCGCGGCCGAGCAGCGCGGCGATCGCCTTGGCCGCTTCCGTCTTGCCGACGCCTGGTGCGCCTTCGAGCAGCAGCGGCTTCCCCAGCCGGATCGCCAGGAAGATCGCGGTCGCAAGACTGTCGTCGGCCAGATAGCGCGAGGCGGCAAGATGCTGCGCCACCGCCTCCGGTGAGATTGCGACAGTCTCGGCGCTTGTCCCGTTCATTCCAGCCTCAGTTCGCCGCTTGCGCCTTCAGCGCGCGCAGGACGCGCTCCGGCGTGATCGGCAGTGTGTCGATGCGCACGCCGACGGCGTCGAAGACGGCATTGGCGACCGCCGGGATCTGCGGGTTGGCGCACATTTCGCCCGGCCCCTTGGCGCCGTATGGCCCGTCCGCCGATGGCCGCTCCAGCACGATGATCTCGGTCTCGGCGAGGTCGCCGGGGCCGGGCATCAGATACTGGTTGAAGTCGGTGCCGCCATGGTCGCGGTTGGGATAATAGGGCTCGGTCGTCTCGTAGAGCGCGTGGCTGATGCCCATCCACGAACCGCCGACCAGTTGCTGTTCGACCATTTTCGGGTTCAGCGCGCGGCCGATCTCGAAGACGTTCTTCACAGTCAGCACGGTGACCTCGCCGGTCTCGTCGTCGACCTCGACCTCGGCCACGGTGCAGGCATGCGCGTAGCAGGTCGACGGCTTCATCGCGCCGGTCTCTTTCTCCGGATAGGAGCGCGGAATCAGGAACATGCCGCGGCCCGAGATCGAGCGGCCGCGCTTGAAATGCGCCGACAGCGCGACATCGAAGATCGAGATCGATTTTTGCGGGGCGCCCTTGACCAGGATGTTGCCCTGGCCGTCTGTCTCGAGGTCGGAGGCGTTCACCTCCAGTTCCTCGGCGGCCACTTCCAGCATCACCTGCCGCGCTTCCCTTGCCGCCTGGATGACGGCGTTGCCGGCGCGGTGCGTGCCGCGCGAGGCGAAGGTGCCCATGCAGTGCGGGCCGGTGTCGGTGTCGGCGGTGTCGACGACGACGCGGTCTGTCGGCACGCCGATGGTCTCGGCGCAGATCTGCGCCATGATCTGCTTCATGCCCTGCCCGAGATCGACCGATGACAGCGTCACCATGAAATTGCCTGTCGGCGTCGAGTGCACCAGTGCCTGTGTCGGGTCGCCGCCGAGGTTCATGCCGGTGGGATAGTTGATCGCGGCAACGCCGCGTCCGCGCCTGATCGCCATCTCAAGCTCCCTTCACGTAGGAGGACATCGCCAGGTACTTTTCCGCCACCGGCCAGTTGGCGGCGCGCGAAGCTTCCTGCATGCATTCGATCAGTGCGGCGCCCTCTGTCGGCTGGCGGTGCGCTTTCATATCATCGTCGCGATAGGCGTTGATGAAGCGGAATTCGAGCGGATCCATGCCGATCAGCCGCGCCAGCTTGTCCGTCTGCACCTCCAGCGCGAAATCGCCGATGGTGACGCCGAAGCCGCGCATGGCCGACGACGGCGTGCGGTTGGTGTAGACGCAGTAGGTGTCGATCCAGACGTTCGGAATAGTGTAGGGGCCGGGATAATGCCCCGCGCCCTTCTGCGCGCCATAGGGCGAGTGGCGCGAATAGGCGCCGGCATCGGTGTATCCGGTGACCTTGCGCGCGACGATGCGGCCATCTTTCATGACGCCGTCCTTGATGACGACCTTTTCAGCGGCGCGCGGCGACGAGATCTGC
>NZ_RZRP01000262.1:0-7327 GCF_003997795.1 Mesorhizobium sp. M7A.F.Ca.US.005.03.2.1
CGAACACACCGCCCTCGGCAGCGTCCTGTTCGCCAATGTCTGGCACTGGCTGGGCCTCCCCACCCTGGTGCTGCTGGCCGGCATGCAGCGCGTCAGCAAGGAAGTCATCGAGGCTGCCCGTCTCGACGGCGCCGGCGACTATGTGCTGATGACCAGGATTATCTGGCCGCTGATTGCGCCGAGCGTCACCATCGTCACCATCCTGACCTTCATCGGCAGCTTCAACTGGTTCGAAATCCCCTATGTCATGGCTGGCCTCACCGGTTCGCCCGGCGGCGCGACAGATGTGCTCGGCCTCTATTTCTACCGCACCGCCTTCGGTTCGACGACGACCGGGATCCAGGATTTCGGCCAGGGCAGCGCGCTGGCCGTGATGATGTTCATCATCGTTGCAGGCGTCACTGCAATCGCGCTTCGCTACCTGCGCCGTCGCGAGATCGAGCTGTGAGCGCGACAGCCCGCACCGGGCAACCCGCCGAGTTGCTGAAGAATGGCGCCATCCAGCTGATGCTGGCGATCAACGCCGTCATCATGATCTATCCGCTGTTCGTCATGGCGATGTCGTCCTTCAAGACTAATGCCGAGATCTTCTCCTCGCCCTTCGCCCTGCCGGCGCACTTTTCGCTGGCCAATGCCGAGCGGGTGTGGAGCGAAACCAACTTCGTGCGCTACCTCGCCAACTCCGTCGGCATCACCATGGCCGCGGTCGCCCTCATCCTTCTGTTCAGCACCATGGCCGCCTATGCGATTGCCCGCTACCAGTTCAGGCTGAGCGCGCTGGTGCTGATGTTTTTCCTCAGCGGCATGACGGTGCCGCTCAAACTGGCGATCATTCCGCTGTTCATCCAGCTGGATTCGCTTGGGCTGGTCGACAGCTATGCCGGCCTGGTGCTGGTCTATGTCGCCATGGGCATTCCCTCAGCGGTGTTCATCATGACCGGCTTCCTCCGGACCTTGCCGCGCGAACTGGAAGAGTCCGCACGCATGGACGGCGCCAGCGAATTTCGCATCATGCGCTCGATCATGTTGCCGTTGGCGCGCCCGGCCCTGGTCATCGTCGCCATCCAGAACGCCGTGCCGATCTGGAACGACTTCTTCTTCCCGCTGGTGCTGATCACCTCGGACGAGCTCAAAACCTTGCCGCAGGGCCTCACCGTCTTCGTCGGTGAATTCACCACCGACTGGGGCGTGCTGTTCACCGGGCTCACTCTGGCGGCGCTGCCGATAACGCTGCTCTACATCGTGCTGTCGAAGCAGTTCATCTCCGGCATCACCCAAGGCGCGGTGAAATAGACTGCGGTCAAATAGACGAGGAAATCTTCAAGTGGCGAACCAGAACAAGATCATCATCACCTGCGCGGTTACCGGCTCGATCCACACGCCGTCCATGTCGCCGCATCTGCCGGTGAGCGCCCAAGAGATTGCCGATGCCGCGATCGGCGCGGCCGAGGCCGGCGCTGCCATCGTCCATCTGCATGCGCGCAACCCCGCCGACGGCCGGCCCGACCAGTCGACCGAGGCGTTTGCGCCCTTCCTGAAGGTGATCAAGCAACGCTCGGACTGCGTCATCAACATCACCACAGGCGGCGCCGCGACAATGAGCGTCGAGGAGCGCGTCAAGCCGGCGGCGACCTTTGCGCCGGAAGTTGCATCGCTCAACATGGGCTCGATGAATTTCGGCCTCTACCCAATGCTGGAGCGCTTCAAGACCTTCGAGCATGACTGGGAACGCCCCTATCTCGAAGGCTCGCGCGACCGCATCTTCCGCAACACCTTTGGCGACATCGAGCACATCCTGCGCACCTGCGCGCAAAACGGCACGCGTTTCGAGATCGAGTGCTACGACATCGGCCACCTCTACACGCTCGCCCATTTCGTTGAGCGCGGCCTGGTCAAGGCGCCGTTCTTCGTCCAGAGCGTGTTCGGCATATTGGGCGGCATCGGCACCCATCCGGAAGATGTCGCGCATATGAGGCGCACCGCCGACCGGCTGTTTGGACAGGACTACCACTGGTCGGTGCTGGGCGCCGGCCGCAGCCAGCTGCCGATCGCCACCCAGGCCATTGCGCTCGGCGGCAATGTGCGCGTCGGGCTGGAGGACTCGCTCTGGATCGGCAAGGGCCAACTGGCGAAATCCAATGCCGAGCAGGTGCGCAAGGTACGCCAGATCATCGAAGGGCTTGGCGCTTCGGTCGCCACCCCTGACGAGGCACGGCAGATCTTGCAGCTCAAGGGCGGCGACAAGGTCTCTTTCTAAGGAAAATACCAATGAGTGCGCTCACCATATCAGGTGTCGATAAGGCCTATGGCAAGGCGAAGGTCATCCACGGCGTGTCCGTCGACATCGCGTCGGGCGAATTCGTCATCCTGGTTGGCCCGTCCGGTTGCGGCAAGTCGACCTTGCTCAGGATGATCGCCGGCCTGGAAGACATCAGCGCCGGCGAGATCGCGCTCGAAGGCAAGGTTATCAACGATGTCGCGCCGAAATCGCGCGATATCGCCATGGTCTTCCAGAATTATGCGCTCTACCCGCACATGACGGTGCGTGAGAACATGGCCTTCGCACTGACGCTGAAGAAGATCGATAAAAGCGAGATCGACGCCAAGATTGCGCGTGCCGCGACGATCCTCGGACTGCAGGACTTGCTGGATCGTTATCCGCGCCAGCTTTCCGGCGGGCAGCGCCAGCGTGTCGCCATGGGCCGCGCTATCGTGCGCGACCCGAAGGTCTTTCTGTTCGACGAGCCACTCTCCAACCTCGACGCCAAGCTGCGCGTGCAGATGCGCGCCGAAATCAAGGCGCTGCACCAGCGCCTGGGAACCACCATCGTCTACGTCACCCACGACCAGGTCGAAGCCATGACTATGGCCGACAAGATCGTCGTCATGAATGGCGGCATCGTCGAACAGGTCGGCGCCCCGCTCGATCTCTACGACCGGCCGGCCAATCTGTTCGTTGCCCAGTTCATCGGCTCGCCGTCGATGAACATCCTGGACGGCCGCACCACTACGGACGGTTTTGTCGCCAGCGACGGCACGGTATTTCCGCTGCCTGCGTTGGGACAGGGCGAAAGTGCGCTTGCCTGGGGCATCCGGCCCGAACATCTCAAGCTCTCAGACAGCGGCGTGCCGGCGGTGGTCGAAGTGGTCGAGCCGACCGGCGCGGAAACCCTTGTCATGGCCAAAGCCGGCACCAACACCTTGAGCGCGTTGCTGCGCGAGCGGATTTCCGTGATGCCGGGCCAGAAGGTTTTCCTGGCGCCGGACCTCACCCAGTTGCATCTGTTCAACGCCAAGGGTCAGCGCATTATGCGGGTGCAGAACGCATCAAAGGTTACTCGGCCGACGAAATAATCGGCAGGCACTTTTCGCAATTCTACACGCCCGAGGATCGCGAGCGAGGCAGTCCGCAAAGTGCCCTGGAGATCGCCGCCCGTGAAGGGCGAGTTGAGCGCGAAGGCTGGCGTATACGCAAAGACGGCACTGCGTTCTGGTCCCACGTGGTCATCGACGCCATTCGGCACGAGGATGGCGAACTCCTGGGGTTCGCGAAGATCACACGCGACATTACGGAGCGGAAGAAGGCGCAGGAGTCCTTGGATCAGGCCCGTGAGGCCCTTTTCCATTCACAAAAAATGGATGCGGTCGGCAAGCTAACGGGCGGCGTCGCCCACGATTTCAACAATTTGCTGATGGCGATTCTGGGAAGTCTTGAGCTGCTCCGCAAACGGCTTCCCGACGATCCACAATTGCTGCGTCTTCTCGACAACGCGGTGCTCGGCGCGCGACGGGGAGCGTCCTTGACGCAGCGCATGCTGGCCTTTGCCCGGCGGCAGCAACTCGATCCAAAGCCTGTCGATTTGATAGGGCTCATACACGGAATGAAGGATCTCTTGGAACGATCGCTGGGCTCAAGGGCGATCATAGAGACGAAATTTCCGCTCTCGCTCGATCATGTAATGATCGATGAAAGTCAGATCGAACTTGCCTTGCTCAACCTGTGTGTCAACGCCAGTGACGCCATGCCTGATGGTGGGACGATCATCATTTCCGCCCGGATGGAACAGGTCGGCGAAAGCAATGGTGCTGGCTTGGCTCCCGGCCATTATGTCTGCCTCTCGGTAGCCGACAGTGGCGAAGGAATGGACGGAGAAACGCTGGCTCGGGCGACGGAACCGTTTTTCACCACAAAAGGCGTTGGCAAAGGTACGGGTCTCGGTCTGTCTATGGTGCATGGGATGACAGAGCAAATGGGCGGGTGCCTAGTGCTCAAGAGCTCCAGGGGAACCGGAACCACAGCGGAACTATGGCTGCCGGTGGCAACCGCGAGCTCGGAATTCGCGCGCGGGCCGGATGTTCTTGCCGAGGAAGCCATTGAGACGGCGTCGCTGCGGATTCTGGCAGTGGATGACGATGCGCTGGTCCTTTTGAATACCGCGGCAATGCTCGAGGATCTCGGCCATACTGTCGCGGAGGCGCATTCTGCGGCGGCAGCCCTCAGGTTGCTGGAGGAGCAGCCGTTCGACCTCGTCATAACGGATCATGCTATGCCGAAGATGACGGGCCTGCAGCTATCGAATACGATCAAAGTCCAGTGGCCGAACGTACCCGTCATTATAGCAACGGGCTACGCCGAACTCCCGGGGACTCGCGACATCAAAATTCTCAGCAAGCCGTTTACTGAAGAAGAATTGGCGAACGCAATAGCAGCCGCTAATGTCGCGTAGGGTCGCCTTAGACACCACCCCCTTTGAGTTCCTTGATGCGTCAAGCTGGGATAAGATCCTCCAATATTTTTCTCTGAGAGTACTTGCGAAGCGGCAACCTGCTCGGCGGTCAGAAGGGTCTATGGAAAGTGTACGTTCAAGCAGCCGATTCGTGCGAGAGGACGACTTCGTTCTTCGAAAGATCGCTTTGGTCGCCTGCCCTACCAGCCTATGCCGCACTTTAGCTCCCGGATCTAACTTGCAAGGATTGGGAACCCGCGAGGCGTTGTTCTCGCAGTCGCGCAGTCAAGCAGGAGTGCGGACAGGCCTACCCAGCAGCGAAACAGAAAAGCGCCGGCGCTGGGTCTTCACCGGGGCTAAGGGCATGTACGAGCTACCCTGCATGTCCGAGTTTCAGCCTGCGCTAATATTGTAAATGAATGACTGTGCGCACCGACTTCTCCGGGTCGTTGCGTTTGGCGTCACTGTGGTTCCCGAAGGGCCGATATACTCCACCAGCGCGAGGCATGACCGCTCAGATTCTGTTGGTCGGCGCCAACGTTCGCGCACCTCTGCGCCGGCCGCCACGGCACTTTGAGGTGAAGTGCCGCTCACCGGAGCTAAAACCCAGCAATTGGCCGACAATCGCCGAATAGCCGATTGGTTGAAAACGTACAGCGAATCCGTTGGGGTTATGCTGGACAACAGGGTAAACAATTCCTTTCGCTGGAAGGGAGGCCGCGATGGTTCGAACGCATTTAGAAGTTGCACAAGGCGTAATCGCAACCGGCTATCTTGTTCGGCATAATTCCATGATCGGAACTGCCAAGTTTCGCCAAGACGTGGATCGTTCAAGGCGCGCAATCGAGACATCGCGCGAACTGCTCAAACGCCTTCGCCAACGTCACCACGATGACATGGCGCGAGGGTGGGAAGATCCGGGCGTGGCAAGCGTCGCCGTCTCCGCCTTTGACGCCGACATTCTCCGATCGGCATTCCGAGAGTTGGTCAGGCAAACGGGTGTGCCTGAGTATCAATGGCGTGATCTGGCCACGAGCCTGGTACATGAATTCACCGGGTGCGAGCAGATGGAAACCGGCCTGGTGGATTGGATCACCAGCAAGTAGCGCTACAAGGAAACCTTTTCGGGGATTCGGAATTAGGGTCGCATGGCCCGCTTCTTCTTTGATTTAACCGACGATGGCGAAGTCTTTCCCGATCCTGAAGGAACCGAAATTGCGAGCCGGGAAGCCGCTGAAGATGAGGCAGCAAGAGCGTTGCTTGAAATAGCCAAAGACCGGATGCCGGACGGCACTTTCAGAGAGGTTGCCATCCATGTCCGCGATCACACCAGCAAGCTCCTATTCTCCGTGAAGGTCACGTTCGAGTTGGTGCGTGAGCCGCCCGACGGATGAGGACGCGGCCCTAGCTATTCATTATGGCTGCGCACCAACGCCAGCGGCATGCGGTCGCTGAGGCTGCCATCATTGCTTTCGAACTGCAAGACGCCTGAAAATGCGATTGGCGCCTTCTGCCGTCGAGGTAGAAATGACGTCGTCCGCCTGACGCTAATGTGACCTAATATCGTTGTTTGCCGCCGGCATTGAAGGATGTTTGAAGAATGACTCGTGTTGACCACCCTCGCTGTCTCTGTGGGGGATCATGGTTTCCGGCAAGTCGCCAACGCCGTACTGTGAGCCCCGGACCGAAATAAGGTCATGGTTGTCGGGGCGTGTGTTTGTCACGGCCTTCGACGATGGATAATTTCTTCAATAAGTTTCGCGTCGGCTTCGTGTTCCGCGGCCCGCGTAGCCATTTGGCTGGCCAAGCTATGTCTTTCCCGAGCGGCTTCTCGTTGCGCCGTCCGTTTCGCCAACTCGGCCCGCTGCTGGTGCGCTCTTAGAAGGCTCCAAAGGGCCTGTTCCGCATCGTCCGCCTGGGCCTGCATCAAAACGTCCGCTCCGAATGCATGTCCAGTGTGACAACGGTAACGGGTAATCGGCCCGTCTTCGATCTCCCAAAGCGGTCCGTGACATTCGGGGCAGACAAATGTCGAGGGGATGCCAAGCTGGCGTTCTGTCTGTTCCATTGTGCTGTGCTCCTGAGCAGCAATCGCAGCCTCAAGGCGGATGACAGGCGGGATTTCTGGTGTCGGCCCTGCGAGTTCGGACGCAAGCCTGCGCAACAGGCCAGCCATTTCGGACAGGGCGACGCAATGGTCGACTTCCACATTCTGCAAGGCGCTCAGCGGCATATCGGGTACTGCAGCGTCGTCGGGATCTTGAACCACGCTGACCCCTCCGCAAATCTTGATGGCGCGCAAGCCGGCGGTCCCGTCGGAGAGGCTGCCCGTGAGCACGACACCAATCACGCTGCCGCCAAAGCTGCAGGCCGCTGATCGAAAAAGGGGATCGATGGCAGGGCGCGCCAAATTCTCCCGCGGCCCGCGCCGCAGCAGCATGTGATCATCATGTAAAAGCAGGTGAGCTCCGGGCGGTGCAACGAAGATGTGCCCGTTTTTAACCTTCGTGCCGCTGGCGGCATTCGCTACGGGCATGTTGGCAGCGCGACCGAGAATGTCGCCGAGGTAACTCGTGAGACCGACGTGCTGTACGATGAGG
>NZ_RZRP01000263.1:0-7319 GCF_003997795.1 Mesorhizobium sp. M7A.F.Ca.US.005.03.2.1
GTTGAGGCCTTTATCAAGACCCACGAACGGTCTGCGTTTTCATATTTCGTGAAGCCGCTTTCCGATCAGATCAGTCGTGCGTTCAGAGAGGACTAGGCCACGTCTTTGTAGCAATGGAGGGGGTCGTCTGCTCTATCTTCCTTCACACGAAGGCCCAGATGTCCTCGGCCTGGAAACCGACCTGATAGCCTGATGTCTTCAGCTTGACCACGACCTGGCCGATCTCGGCGGCCGGCAGCGCGCCGACCTCGACCTTGATCATGCCGGGACGGTAGCGCTTGAGGTCGAGTTGTTCGAAGACGATCCAGTCGGCGCCCTCGCAATCGACGAGGAAGGCGTCGATATGGGTGATGCCGTTGCGGTCGAGCAGCGTCAGCAAGGTCTCGGATGGCACCTCGATGTCCCTGAGATGCGGCGCGAACTTGTTGAAGTTGGCGTCGGCCTCGCCCCAGGCATTCTTGCCCGACATCAGATTGGTGTCGGTGACCGACGAACAGCCGATGAATTCGATGGGCAGCGTGCCGGCCTCGAGCGCGGCGGCATCGAAAGTGTGGACGGTGATCGTGCCCTTTGTCTTCGTCACCGCCACCGGCTCGATGATGAAGCGGCTGATGTCGGGGTAGTTGGCGCGCAGCCGTTTCTGATTGTAGGGGATCGGCTCGACCAGCATCGCGCGTGCACCGGGAATCCTGTGCAGCCACGGCGTCACATCGTCGAAGAGCGCGCCGTCGCAGGCGCCGACATTGACCATCTGGAACGGCCGCCCCGCCCCACCAAACCGCGCCTTCAGCGCTGCCTTGGCCAGGAATTTCGTGCCGCGCAGCGACGGCCCGCGATCGAGAACGCCACTGGGAAGACCGAGCGACAGGGCAACGCGCGCCAGGCTGGATAGCGAACTCATGACTTGTCTCCGGGAATGATTTGCATGGCAGCGCGATTCTGGCCGCGAGCCACGGCCGCCCACAACGCCATGAACGGCGTCGCCAGCAGCAGGAATGGCGGGATCAGATGCGGGAAATAGATGCGCGTGTCGTGGATCGGGAAGACGGTGAACTTCGCCAGCGCGCCGAGCACCAGTGCCGCGAACAGGATGCCGGCGCGGCGGTCGAGGCGGAAGCCGGCGCGGTCGGCAGCAAACCAGCCGGCCAGTGCCAGCACCGACACGCCGACCCAGCTGTTCAGGCTGACGGCACGCAGCAGCGAGGTGGCAAATGCCCTGAGATAGGCAACGATGGAGAATGGCGGCTCGAACCCGTCCATATTGTAATGCTGCTCGATGCTGGAGAACCACAGATGCGGCCACCAGCCGGGATGATGCGCCCAGTGCGAGATGGCGAAATAGGCAACGAAGGAAGCGGCAAAGCCGGCCAGCGCGCCCCATGCCCTCTGCCGGAACGCAACCAGCAGCACAGCAAAAACAGCAAGGAAAACAATGTTGTCCGGGCGCACCATGAAGGCGAGGAAGAGCAGGATCGCCGTCGCCACCTCGCGGCCGCGGACATAGGCATAAAGCCCGCCCAGCAACAGCGCCGATGTGAGCAGATCCGGCGTTGAGGCGCGCGCCGCATCGCCGAAATCGGCCATGATCAGCACCGCGCCGACCACCGGCGCCAAGGCCAGTGCCCCCTCGGAGCGCAGCCACATCAGGGCGATCGCGCCGAACAGCAGCACGGAGAACACTGAGACCAGGCGCATCGCCTCGACCGGCGACATCACCGCGCTCATCGTCGACAGGATCTCGGCATAGAGGAACTTGATCCGGTACATGCCGAGCAATGAATGGAAGTCGGCGGCATTCTCCGCCATGTGGCTGCGGAAGCCGCCGCCATCGTCGGTCAGCGCCTTGTAGTCACCGGCCGACACGCCCGATTTGACAGTGTTGTAGGCATAGTCATGCAGCGCCTGTGCATCGGGATAGGTGCCTTCCTCCGCTATGGCGAGATAGGGCAGCATGTCCCAATTGGCGTCGGGCATCACCCACGCGGTGAACGCTGAAAAAAGAATGTAGAGCGCGAAGGCCGCGGCGCCGATCGGTGCCGCCAGCCGCGCATAAGTCCCCACGCCCCACGCCAGACCGGCCCCGGTGAGCCGGTCGAGTGGGTTCTGTGGAGCGGGCGACTTGGTCAGCATGTCTACTCAGCGAGTTTCGGTTTAACGGACCTGGCTTTTGACGAAATCCTTCACGATCGACACGATGCCGCGCGACAGCAGACTGTCGAAAGCATCGACGAAACGATCGACATGCTCACGCTGGCAGATCAGCGGCGGCTCCAGCCGGATGACGTTGCGGTTGTACTCGGTGAAGGCGACCAGCACGTCGTAATCGCGCAGCAGCAGCGCGCCGACGAAGCCCGACAGCGAGCCCTTCAGCTTGTCGTCGAGCACGCTGACGATCGGCCGCAGCACCATCGGCAAGGTCTGCGAGAAGTCGTGGAACTCCAGGCCGACCATAAAACCCTTGCCGCGCACATCCTTGATGATCTTCGGGTACTTTTCCCTGAGCGCCTGCAGGCGCTGCAGCAAATAGTCGCCGGTGACGGCGGCATTGTCGATCAGCCCCTCGTCGTAGAGCACGTTGAGCCCCTCGATCGCGGTGACGCAGGCCTCGCCCATGCCGCCGAAGGTCGCCATGGCATGGATCATCGCCGTTTTCGGCGTGCCATAGGCCTTCATGTAGACCTCGCGCCGCGCGATCATGGCTCCCACCGCCGCCTTGCCGGCGCCGAGCGACTTGGCCAGCGCGGTCACATCGGGAATGACGCCGTAATGCTCGAAGGCGTAGAAGCGGCCCGAACGGCCGTAGCCGCACTGCACTTCGTCGGCGACCCACAGCACGCCGTACTGGTCGCACAGCGCGCGCAGCTTCTGCCAATATTCGGCCGGCGCCTGGATGATGCCGCCACCGCCCTGGATGGTCTCGAGCACGATGACCCCGACCTCCGGATCGGAGCGGAACAGGCGCTCGACCGCCTCGATGTCGGCGAACGGGATGCGGACCGTGTTTTCCGCCACCTTGAAGTCGGCGCGGTAAAGCTGGCCGTCTGTGATGCCCAGCACGCCCTTGGTCTTGCCGTGGAAGGAATTCTCGGCATAGACGATCTTCGGCCGCTTCGGACCGGCCGCGCGCTCGGCGAGCTTCACCGCCGCTTCCATCGCTTCCGAGCCGGACGAACCCAAAAATACCATGTCGAGATCGCCGGGCGAGCATTTGGCGATGTTGTGCGCAAGCGCTGCCGCATATTGCGACATGAAGGCGATGGCGATTTCCTGGCGCTTCTCCTCCTGGAATTTCTTGCGTGCTTCCAGGATGCGCGGATGGTTGTGGCCAAAGGCCAGCGAACCGAAGCCGCCGAAGAAGTCGAGGATCTTGCGGCCGTTCTGGTCGATGTAGAACATGCCTTCGGCGCGCTCGATCTTGATCTTGTGGAAGCCGAGCAGTTTCATGAAGTGCAGTTGGCCGGGGTTGAGATGCGCCTTGAACAGGTCGGTCATTGCCGCGACGTCCATCGCCTTGGCCTGCTCGACGCTGATCAGGTTGGGCTTGGCGATGGTGGCGGGCGACAGCGCCGGCGCACTGACCATGGTGCGCGCATTCGTCTGTTCGGGCTTGGCCATGACGGTCATTTCAATCTCCTGTCTGCACGCACGACCGCAATCGTGCGCAACGAAAGCTGTTTTGCGAGCCGCTATTCGGCGGGCACATGTGTGGTGGCGACCGCGAGACCGGCTTTCTTGGCGCGGTACTCGCTATAGGCGGCGATCAGCATGTCCTCGTCGCGATATTGCGGCGCCCAGCCGAGCTGACGCCCGGCCTTGGACACGTCGAGCACGCATTCCTCGTCGGCGATCAGATACTGTTCTGGGTCCATGATCGGCATGTTCATCAGGTCGAGCAGGTCCAGCGTGCGCTTGACCGCCCAACCCGGTGTCGGGATCAGGATCGATTTCGAGCCGGCATGCCTGATCAGATCGCCGAGCAGCTTCTTGACGGGCGGTGGATTGAGCGAACCCAGATTATAGGCCTCGTTTGGCACGCCGGCCTTCCAGGCCGCGCGGGCGGCCTCGGCGCAGTCGAACACCGAGATGAACTGATAAGGGTTCCTGCCCGAACCGATCATCGGCACCGGAAAATTCCAGTCGATCAGCTTGAACAGTTTTTCGAGAATGCCGAGCCGGCCGGGACCGATGATCAGACGCGGGCGAAACAGCGAGATCGACATGCCGCGCTTGCGCCACTCGGCCGCCAGCTCCTCGGTCTTCTGCTTCGACCAGCCATATTCGCCCAGCGGCGCCACCGGGTGCTCCTCGGTCATAGGCTGCGTGACCGTGTGGCCGTAGATCATGTCGGTCGTGTAGTGGACGAGTTTTGACGCACCGGCTCCGTCCATGGCCTGCATGATGTGCTCGGTGCCATGGAAATTTACAGGGAAGAAGAAGTCATGCCGCTTGGCGCGCACCTGGATCGGCGACAGCATCTTGGCCGACAAATTGTAGACCATGTCGTCGGCCTTCAGCCCAATCGCGGCGACCGAGGCCGGATCGGTGACGTCGCATTGGATAAAGCGGACG
This sequence comes from Mesorhizobium sp. M7A.F.Ca.US.005.03.2.1, assembly GCF_003997795.1. NCBI lineage: Bacteria > Pseudomonadati > Pseudomonadota > Alphaproteobacteria > Hyphomicrobiales > Phyllobacteriaceae > Mesorhizobium > Mesorhizobium sp. M7A.F.Ca.US.005.03.2.1. The sequence continues at coordinate 4,570 of NZ_RZRP01000263.1, forward strand.
CTGCGGTAATGCGGCAGGTCGCTCTTGACGATGTCGGCGACGACAACCTCTTCACCATCGGCCACAAGCTTCGGGGCAAGATGGCGGCCGACGAAACCGTCACCGCCGAAAATCATATGTCTCATCGAAGGATCTCGTTTGCTTGGATCTTGTCGGGCGTGATGGAAGCGGCCTGGTCCTCATGCCCTTGCCCACCCAAATCCCGGCCACTTTGCGCGATCAGCACCGTGCCGACGCAGATGAAGGCGATGCCGGCGATCCGCCAGCCATTGAGGTCCTCGCGGAAGACGAAATAAGCGAAGATGGCGACGGCAACATAGGCGAGGCTGAGGAACGGATAAGCGAAGGAGAGCTCGACCTTGGACAGCACATAGAGGTGCGAGGCCATCGAGATGACGAAGGTACACAGGCCAAGGAACACCCAGGGGCTGAAGACGATCTGCAGCAGCTTGACGAGCGGATTGACGCCCTCGAACGAGATCGGTCCGAGCGACATCATGCCTTGCTTCAGCATCAGCTGCGCGGCGGCATTGGTCATGACTGTAAAGAGAATGAAGACGATGTATTTCATGAGTTCCAAGCCACCCCTTCACACTTCCTACTACAAACCCGCAAACATTTGGTGAAGTCCCAACCTTGTTTTGAGTGAATCGCGCTATCAACCATCTGTTAACCAATAATTATTCGGATTTTATCTATTCGGCAGCCTCGACCGAGCCTCGCCGCGTATCCAATCTCTTCGCGGTGCGCGCCCAGAAGTCGGACATGAAGGCGTGGTCGCGGAGCGCTTCCAGCCGCTGCCATTCGGGAAAGGACGAAGCGAAGATTTCGGCCCCCATGCGGGCGTCCTTGTACGGATTGACCGCGCCGCCGGCCTCGACCGTGATGCGGTCGAGCTCCCGCAGCAGTGTCAGCGTCGCGGCGCCCCTGTTGGGGAAATCCAGTGTCAGCGTGTAGCCGGGACGCGGAAACGACAGCAGCGCCGGCGAGCGGATGGAGCCGAAGCGTTTCAGCACCGTGAGGAACGAGCCCTGCCCGGCTTGCCTTGCAGCCGCCAGCAATGCCGGCACGGCCTCGCGCGCCGTCTGTTCCGGCACCACGCTCTGGTGCTGGAACAGCCCTTTCGGCCCATAAAGCCGGTTCCAATCGCGCACGCCGTCGAGCGGGAAGAAGAAGCCCTGGTAGCCGGCCTGGCGCGGCACCGTTGCCCGGCTCTTCCTCCACCTGTAGGCAGCGTTGAAGGCGGTCAGGAACGGCCGGTTGAGCACGTTGAACGGCGGCTGGACCGGCACCGAGAAATTGCCGTCGGCGCGCGAAGCGGCATGCGAGCCGTGCTCGGCGTGATTGCCAGTGAGCAGCAGGCCGCGACCGCTGTTGCGACCGCCGGCAAGCTGGTCGATCCAGGCGACCGCATATTCGTTGGCCTGATCGGCCGCCGCGGCCAGGTCGAAGAATTCGCAGAGGTCACGAAACGGCGTCGCCCTTTCGACGATGTCGAGGGAATGCACCCGCATCAGCCGGATCGAGGCCGACAGAATGAGGCCGGTCAGCCCCATGCCGCCGATCGTCGCCGCAAACAGCCGCGCATTGTCTGTCGCCGAGCAGCGATGGGTCCTTCCATCGGACCTGAGCAGCGTGAAGCTCTCGACATGGCAGCCGAAGGTGCCGCGCCGGTGATGGTTCTTGCCATGCACGTCATTGACGATAGCCCCGCCGAGCGTGACGAATTGCGTGCCTGGCACAACGGCGGGGAAGAAGCCGTAGGGGGCAGCGTGGGCGATGATGTCGGACAACAGCACGCCGGCATCCGCCTTGAGAACACCGGTTTCGGCGTTGAAGGCGTGGATCCGGTTCAGCGATCGCATATCGACGACCGCTCCGGCCCCGTTCTGGCAGGAATCGCCGTAGGCGCGGCCATTGCCATAGGCAAGCAGCGACGCCGGCTTGGCCTGACCGCCCTTCAGCAGCGCGATCGCCTCGTCGGCACCGATGGCGCGCGGCGCCGGCGGCGTGGCAAGGCCAAAGCTTGGGAAACGTCCGGCGGCCATGCCTACCAGCCCCCGATGACCAGCATCACCGCACCGATCAGCACCACGATCTGGCTGCGCCAGTCGCGGATGATGAAGACGACCGGATCGTCATGCATCTCGTTGCGGCGCGCCAGGATCCAGACGCGCATGGTAAGATAGAGCACGATCGGCGCCAGCGGCCAGATCAGCCATGGATGCGGATAGAGTTCCCGCACCGCGACACTGTCCATGTAGAGCGCCAGCACCAGCGCCGAGGAGAAGGCCGAGGCCATGCCGGCCTGGGCGACGATCTCCTGGTCTTCGGTGCGATAGCCGCGACCGGCAATGCGCTCGCCGGGCGGAATGGCGGTGGTGCGCAGTTCGACGAAGCGCTTCACCAGCGCCAGCGACAGGAAGAAGAAGATGGAGAAGGCCAGCAGCCAAAACGAGACGTCGACGCCGGTCGCCGCCGCACCGGCCAGGACGCGGATCGTGTAGAGGCCGGCGAGCGTCAGCACATCGACCAGCAGCATGCGTTTGAACGACAGCGAATAGGCGGTGGTGACGACCATGTAGCCGCCGAGCACAGCCATGAATTCGGGCGACAGGAACAGCCCGGTGCCGATGCCGATCGCCAGAAGCACCGCGATCGCCCCAAGTCCGAACGGGATCGACAGCGCGCCGCTGGCGAACGGCCTGTTGCGCTTGGTGAGGTGTTTGCGGTCGAGCGCGAGGTCGAAG
>NZ_RZRP01000264.1:0-7312 GCF_003997795.1 Mesorhizobium sp. M7A.F.Ca.US.005.03.2.1
CACCTGTGCGGTGGTGAGTGTCGCCTACATCGTCGGAAAGTGGCAGGCGACTTTGCGACCGGGGCGGTATTCCCGCAACTGCGGCCGCTCCGATCGGCAGCGCTCCGCCGCGATCGGGCATCGGGGATGGAAACGGCAGCCGGTTGGAGGGTTCAGAGGGCTCGGTACGTCGCCGGTGAGGATGATGCGCTTGCGCGTCCCGCTGGGCGTCGTCTCCACGATAGGAACCGCCGAGATCAGCGCCTGGCTATAGGGATGGGCCGGTGCTGCAAACACCTCTTCCGCCGGCCCTTCTTCGACGATCGAGCCGAGATACATGACCGCTATGCGGGTTGAAACCTGACGTACCACCGACAGGTCGTGGGCGATGAAGATGTAAGTGAGATTGAGCTTCTCCTGCAGATCGGCAAGCAGGTTGACGATTTGCGCCTGCACCGACACGTCGAGCGCGGAGACGGGTTCGTCGAGGACCACGAGGTCCGGGTTCAATGCAATAGCCCGCGCGATGCCGACGCGCTGGCGTTGCCCGCCGGAAAATTCGTGCGGAAACCGCATGACGTGATCCGGCAGCAGGCCGACAAGGTCGAACAGTTCCGCCACGCGTCTGGTGATCTCGCTCGACGAGAGCCTGCCATGGATGCGCAGCGGCTCGGCCACCAGGTCGCCGACGCGCCGGCGCGGATTGAGCGATGCCGACGGATCCTGGAAAACCATTTGCAGGCGGCGCCGGAGCGGCCTGAGTTCGGACAGCGACTTCGAGGTGATATCGTTGCCTTCGAACAGAAGCTCGCCGTCCGATATGTCGTAGAGCCTCACCAGGCAGCGCGCCAGCGTGGACTTGCCGCATCCGGATTCGCCGACCAGGCCGACCGTCTCGCCGCGCCACACGGTCAGGGAAACATTGTCGACCGCATGAACGGTTCGCTTGCCTTCGGCGGAAAAACGGCTGCCGATGGAAAAGCGCTTGCCCAGCGAACGCGTCTCGATAATGGGGCGGTTCTTGTCGGTCATCGATCCGCTCATGCCTGTGCCACCCTGAAGCACGCCGCGGCATGAGTGCCGCTCCCGAGGTCGGGTTTGCCGGCCTCGCAGGGCTCATAGTGAACTGGGCACCGCGGACCGAACGCACAGCCCTGCGGCAATCGCAGCAATGACGGCGGCGAACCGGGAATGGCCGGCAGGCGGCGTGGTTTTTCGCCGGTCAGCGGCGGGATCGAACCGAGCAGCGCGCGCGTATAGGGGTGTCGCGGATCGGAAAACAGCTCCGCGCGACTGCCGCGCTCCACCACGCGGCCGGCATACATGACCATGACCCGGTCGGCGAGTTCGGAGACCACGCCCATGTCATGCGTGATGAAGACCACCGCCGACTTGTGCGTCGCGCGCAGCTTGCGCACCAGATCGAGAATGCCGGCCTGTACGGTGACGTCGAGCGCCGTGGTCGGTTCGTCAGCCACCAGCAACGCCGGATTGCAGGACAAAGCCATTGCGATCACCGCCCGTTGACGCATGCCGCCGGACAGTTGGTGCGGGTAGCGCGACATCGCCTCGTGCGGGTTCGGAAAATTCACCTCGGCCAGCAATTCCTCCACGCGCTCCATCGCCTTGGACTTGCTGATGTTGCGATGCGCGCGGATCTGTTCGGCGATCTGCCAGCCGATCGTGTAGACAGGTGTCAACGCGGTCATCGGATCCTGGAAGATCATCGCGATCTCGTTGCCGCGCAGCCGCCTCAGTTCGCGCGCGGGCAGTCCCACCAGTTCGCGGCCCTTGTAACGGATCGAGCCTTCGATGGTGGCGTTGGGATCGGTGATCAGACCCATGACGGCCAGCAGCGACACGGTCTTGCCGGAACCGGACTCACCGACGACGCCGAGGATCTCGCTCTCCTCGAGGTCGAAGGAAACGCCATCGATGGCCCGCACCAGGCCATCATTTGTGCGGAAGGATACTTTGAGGTCGCGCACCGACAGTATCATGACGTCCTCAGGCGCGGATCGAGAAGGATGTAGACGAAATCGACGACCGCATTGGCAACAACCACGAACATCGAAGCGTACATCACCGTTGCCATGATCATCGGCAGATCGAGATTCTGCAGCGCGTCATAAGTGAGCTTGCCGATGCCGTGCAGCCCGAACACCACCTCCGTCAGCAGGGCCGAGCCTCCGACCAGCGCACCGAAATCCAGGCCGAACAAGGTGACGAAGGCGATGAGCGACGTGCGCAAGGCATGGCGCAGCAGGATGCGGGTCTCCGACAGGCCCTTGGCCCGGGCCGTACGGATATAGTCCTCCTGCAGGGATTCGATGATCGCCGCGCGCAGCACGCGCCCATAAATGCCGATGTAGAGAATGGACAGCGTGATCCACGGAATGACCAGGGTCAGGAACCAGCCCTTTGGATCGTCGGAGAAGTTCTTGTAGCCGAGCGGCGGCACCCAGGAGAACGCCCAGCTGTCGTGGTAGCGGCTCTGGGTGATCAGGTTCATCACCTCGCCCAGCCAGTACACCGGCATCGAAATACCGAGCAGCCCTAGCGCCATCAGCAGCTTATCCAGCCAGCTGCCGCGCGTGGCGGCGGCGGCGATGCCGATGATGATGGAGACGACCACCCACAGGATCGCCGCTCCGAACACCAGCGAGAGCGTGACCGGGATCGAATCCATGACCGCCGGCACCACCTTCCAGCCACGATTGACGAAGGAGGTCAGATCGCCGGTGACGAAGATCTTCTCCATCATCGTCACATATTGCACGTAGAGCGGCCGGTCGAAGCCGAAGCTGTGGCGTACCGCCTCCAGCACTTCGGGCGATGCATTGCGGCCGGCGATGCGCGCCGCCGGATCGGAGCCCGGCGTTGCGAAGAAAATCAGGAAGACGATGACCGAGATGCCGAACATCACGAACAGCATCTGGCCGAACCGGCGCAGGATTGCGTAGATCATCAGTCGCGCCCCAGCCGAACCTTGGAGCGCGGGTCGAGCGCGTCGCGCAGACCGTCGCCGAAGACATTGAGCGCCATGACGGAAACCGCGATCGCCAGGCCCGGCACCAGCGCCACCAGTGGCCTGGTGTAGAGCAGCGCCTGTCCGTCCTGGATGATGGTGCCCCAGCTCGCGGCCGGCGGCTGCACGCCGATCGAAAGGAAGGAAAGGGCTGATTCCGTAAGCATGTTCAGCGCCATCATCAGCGGCACGAAGACGATCAGCGTCGTGGTGACGTTGGGCAGGATGTCGCGCCACAGGATGCGCCATCCCGGTACGCCCAGATTGATCGCGGCGAGCACGAATTCGCTTTTGCGCAGTGCCAGAACCTGCCCGCGTATCGGACGAGCCACATAGGGCACGTAGACGATACCGATGATGATGACAGGCAGCCACAGACTGCCGGACTCGATCTGGATCGGTCCTATCGTGATGCCATGCGCGATGGTCACGATGGAGAGCGAAATCGCCAGCAGATAAATGGGGAACGCCCACAGTATGTCGAGGAAGCGCGACAGCACCGTGTCGGTGACACCGCCGAAATAGCCGGCGATCAATCCCGCCGCCGTGCCCAGGATCAGGGTAAAGATGGTGGCTGCTCCGGAGATCAGCAGCGAGCTCAGCCCGCCATAGAGCATCCTGGCCATGACATCGCGCCCCTGGCTGTCGGCGCCGAGGAAATAATTGCCCAGCCGCCAGGTCGGGCCGAGCGGTGTGTAGCCAAGCCCGAGCCCCTCCGTCGATTGTTCCATCACCGGAACGTCGGCACCGTCGATCTGGATGACGGCGTCGAGCGTCGAGGCGAAGGGGTCCACGCCTGCCCATTTCGCATAAAGAGGCGCACTGAGGCAGGCAAGGACGATGAGGAGGAACACGGCCAGCGACGCCATGGCAGCCCTGTCCCTTGCCAGCTTCGCAAACGCGACGGCCCAGGGCCCTCGCGTCTTGCGCGGCGCGGCGACAGCTACGTTCGACACGGACGTGCCCCTCCGCGGTTCGTTACTGCACCCAGGCCATTACTGTACCCAGGATTGGGTGATCATCCAGTTGAACTGCCTGTTGAACTTGAAATTGCCAAGACGTTTGCTGACGAAATCGAGCCGCTTCGGCGTGAAGAGGCCGACCGCAGGTGCCTTGTCGGTGACTTGCCTGTCGATTTCAGCCCACATTTTATCGGCGGCTTTCTGATCGGTGACGCCGAGGTCCAATGCCTTTTGCATCTTGGCGTCGATTTCCTTGTCGCAGAAGCCGGCGATGTTGATCGAGGCGTCCGAACCTTCGCGGAAAGAGGCGCAGCTGAACAGGATGTTCAGGAAGTCCGAAGCCGCCGGATAGTCCTTGTACCACTGGGTGACGGACATCTGCACCTTGTTGTTGGTGTTCTGGATGTAGGTGAACTGGATGTTCGACGAGATCGGCTTGACGTCGGCGACATAGCCGATGCTGGTCAGCACGCTCTGCAGATAGACGCCGATGGAGCGCGAAATGGCGGTGTCCTCGACGATGATCGTCACCTTCTGGCCCTTGGTGCCGGAGTCCTCGACGAGCTGCTTTGCCTTGTCGAGGTCGGGGGCCGACCATTTGGCGCCCGGATTCTTGGTGAAGGGGCAATAGTCTTCATGGCCGGGGAAGTCCGGAGGCAGGACCTGGCAGACCGGCGAAGCCAGCACCTTGCCGCCGAACAGCTTGACCAGCGTGTTGCGATCGATCGCATAGGCAACGGCCTGGCGGGCTTTTTCGTTGTCGAAGGGTGCGAGACGGTTGTTCAGCGGCGCGTACCACCAAGCCGAAAGCGGTGAGATGTGCAACTGGTCCATGGACTTGCTGCCCAGTTCGCCCAGGCGGTCGCTCGGCAGAGCGTCGAACATCCAGTCCGCTTCGCCGTTCTGGATCGCGGTGACGGCTGCCTCTTCGGACAGGCCGAAATCATATTGGACGACATCCGGATAGCCGTCCGGCTGGGCTTCTTCGCTCCACTGCTTGAAATTGGGGTTGCGGGAAACCGTCATGCCCTTGTTCGGGTCGAAGGCGGAGATCATGTACGCGCCGGTGCTGGGAATGGGCTTGGAACCCATGTCTTCAGCGGGCGTGTCCGCCGGCAGGACCATGGCATGCGGCAAGGCAAGCTTGTAGAGCAGCTCGGCATCCGGCTTGGTGATGTTGATGGTGATGGTGCCGGCCGCTTCGTCGCCGACAACGCCGCCTTCCAGCGTGCAGCTCTTGGTGTCGGCCAGGCATTTGTCGGCCCCGACGATGCCGGCATAGAACGTGCCGGAGGTGGGTCCGGAAACCTTGAATATGCGCTGGAAAGAAGCGACGACGTCCTTTACGCCAAGATCCTGGCCGCTGGAGAACTTGATGCCCTTGCGCAGCTTGAAGGTGAAGGTCTTGCCGTCATTGCTGACCTGCGGCAGGGCCTCGGCCAGATCGGGGACGATGGTGAAGCCGTCCATGCCCTCGGCCTTGCGGAAGGCCACCAGGCCGTCATAGATCGGCTGGTACATCTGCCAGCCCTGGTCCGTGTAATTGATGTGCGGATCGAGCGTTCCGGCCGCGGAGCGGGCCAGCAGGCGGATGGTGCCGCCTCGGTGCTCCTTGAGATATTCGGCCTGTGCCGGGGCCAGCCATGTACCGGCCAGCAATGCCGCGGCTGTTGCCGCCAGAAGCAGTTTCTTCATGTCTTGATTCCCCTTTTTTCAGTTATCGTTGTGGTCCAGGAAGTCTCCCACCACCCGCATGCACGCATCTTGCTCTTCGACATGCGGCATGTGGCTGGAATGCTCGAATATCTCCCAGCGAGACCCCTTGATGCCGTCCTTGTAGGGCTGCACGGTCGCGGGCGTGGCCTCGTCGTGACGTCCGGAGATGATCAGTGTGGGAACATCGATGGCCGGCAGGCGCTCGACGATGCTCCAGTTCCTCAGCGTTCCGATGACATGGAACTCGTTTGGCCCATTCATCAGATTATAGACGGTCGGATTGCGCACGACCTGGGCGAAACTTTCCGTGACTTCGGGCGGGAAAGGCACGACCCGGCAGACATGCCGCTCGTAGAACACCATCGTCGCAGCCTGGTAAGCCGCATCGTCCGTCGTGCCGGCCTGTTCGTGTCGGGTCAGGGTCTCCTGCACATCCGCGGGCAGATCCGCACGCAGCCGGTTGGCCTCTTCGACCCACAGTTTCATGGAAGCCGGTGAGTTGGCTATGGTCAGCGATTTCAGGCCTTGCGGCCGCGTCACGGCATATTCCGCGCCCAGCATGCCGCCCCAGCTCTGGCCGAGCACGTGGAAGCCTGTCCGAATGCCGAGGTGGTCGACGAGGTTTTCAAGCTCGTCGATGAACAGCCGGGGTGTCCAGAAATCGGCGCCTTTCTCAGGCAGCAAGGTGGAATTGCCGCAGCCCAACTGGTCGTAGTGGATGACGGCGCGATCCCTTCGCGCAAGAAGCTTGTAGGCATCGACATAATTGTGGGCGACGCCCGGGCCGCCATGCAGGATCACCACAGGCGCCTTTTCGCCGCCGAGTTCGCCACTGACCCGATACCAGGTCTCGTAGGCGCCGAAAGTGGCCCGTCCTTCCATGCCGATGATCTCAGATGACATCCCAATTCCCAGTGCGATTGAAGGTACTTTTATCGTCCGCGGCGGCAGGCGCCTAACTCATGTTACGGGTGACCTGCACCCACTCTTCCAGCATCTGCACGCCAAATGCCGTGGCACCTTGCCTGCCGAGCGGCCGATCGGAGTCGGTCAGTTCCTTGCTGGCGATGTCGAGATGCACCCAGGGGCGATCTTCCGTGAAATGGCGCAGGAAGGCTGCGGCATAGGGAGCATCGCCATCTTCCATATCCTTGGCATGATGCCGCAGGTCCGCGAACGGCGATTGCAGGCCCTCGTCGTAGGCCCGATCGAGCGGCAGCCGCCAGAACCGCTCGCCGACCGTTTCTCCGGCCGCGATCATCTGTGACGCGATGGCATCGTCGGTGCTGAACAGGCCGGCGAATATCGACCCCAACCCACGCGTCACCGAATAGGTCAGCGTTGCCAGATCGACGATCACTAAAGGGTTGAAGCGCGTGGCTGCATAGTGGAGGCAGTCGGCCAGAAGCAGGCGTCCCTCCGCATCCGTGTCGAACACTTCCACTGTCTGTCCGGACGCCGTCGTGATGATGTCGCGCGGTTTGAGCGCCGTGCCGGATGGCATGTTCTCCGCGATGCCGAGAACACCGACAATGTGTACCGGGCTGCCTTGCCGGGCGAGCGCGATCAGCAGGCCGACCACAGCGGCCGCTCCGCCCATGTCGGCTTTCATGTCGAACATCTGCGC
>NZ_RZRP01000265.1:0-7297 GCF_003997795.1 Mesorhizobium sp. M7A.F.Ca.US.005.03.2.1
CTTCTCATCCTGGCCGGCATTGTCTTCCATGATCAGCACCCCGATCGGCCGCACGTTGATGACGCAGCCCGGCACCAGCGCGCGCGTGTTGCAGACCAGCACGTCGATCGGATCGCCGTCGCCCGACAGCGTGTGCGGCACGAAGCCGTAATTGCCGGGGTAGCGCATCGAGGTGTGCAGGAAGCGGTCGACGAACAGCGTGCCGGCCTCCTTGTCCATCTCGTACTTGATCGGCTCGCCGCCGATCGGCACCTCGATGATGACGTTGACGTCCTCAGGCGGATTCTTTCCGCTGGCTATGGCTTCAATGCGCATGGCTTAAATCCCTCTCTCGATGGACGATCGATAGCGGGCGGCGCGTCATGGTGCAATGCGGCGAATGGTGCTGGGTGCGAATGGAACGCCCAATTGCCGAAAGGCCGGGTTGTCATTCCCAGACGAAAGCGACCTTCTTCAGCGCCTTCTGCTCGAAGATCTCGACGCCCTCGGCGACATCGCGGCCACCGGCGCCGGCATAGAAGGCAAGCGCGTTCTGGTTGTCCTCCAGCGCCCACACGACCATGCCTTTCAGCCCGTGATCGGCCAGCCGCGCCTTGGCCGCCGAAAACAGGCGGCTGCCGAGCCCGATGCCCTGATATTCCGGGCGCAGGTACAATTCGTAGATTTCGCCCTGCTGGCGCAGTTCACGGGCGCGGTTCTTGCCGATCGTCGCATAGCCGGCGATCTTGCCGCCGATTTCGACGACCAGAACGGTGGCGGCGCGGCGAATCGCATTCGCCCACCAGTCGGCGCCTCGACGGTTGATCATCGATGTCAGGGTCCGGTGCGGAATGATGCCGGAATAGGCGCCGCGCCAGGCTTCCAGATGCACCTCGGCGATGGCACTGGCATCGCGCGGGTCGGCTTTCCGGATGTCGATCGTCAGCGTATTCATGATTTGTTAACCATAAACCCGCATCGCCCGATTGCAAGGGTCCGGGCGGCCAGCCGGCTGCTTTCTCACAGGCGATCACCGCGCTGGTGAGGGGCCTTCAAGACTTCTGTGGAAAGGCTCAAATCTCGACGAGATGGTCGTCGAGTTCGTTGCTGTCGCCCGCAGTGACCGGGAAATGCTCGGCCAGCACCGCACCCACCAACTCGATCGCCTTGACGAAGCCGTCGGCAAGCCGGTCGTCGCCGGCATGCGCGGTAAGGTCGCGTACGACGCCGTCCCAGACATGCTGGCCGACCTTGGCGTCGATACCCGAATCGGCGACCACCTCGGCATAGCGCTCGGCGATCGAGACGAAGACCAGCACGCCGGTGCGCGCCGTGGTGCGGTGGACGTTGCGGGCGAGGAACTGCTTGATCGCGTTGGCGTGCGCCGCCTGGTAGCGCAGCCGCCTCGGCACCAAGTGAATGCGCAGGCCGGGCAGCGCCCACAACAAGGCCAGCAGGCAGGCAAGCGCCAGGAGCTGGGCGAGGACGAAATGCGGCAGCCGGATCGACAGCCACCAGGCCTCCAGACCGTAGCCGACAGCCAGGCTGACGATCAGCATGCACACGGTCGCCATGAAGGCGGCCGGGAAGAAATAGCCGTCGCTGGCATGCGCCACGACACAGTAGATTTCGCCGTCGGTTTTCTCCTCGGCGGCGCGGATCGCGGTTGCGATGCGCTCATGATCCTGCGGGCTAATTGGTCGTGTTGCCATGATCTGTCTCACCAGCTTCCTGAAGAACCGCCACCACCCGACGAGCCGCCGCCACCGGAAAATCCGCCACCGCCGGAAAATCCGCCACCGCCGCTTGACCCCGAGGGCCAGCCACTGCCCGAACCCGAAGACCACCCGCCGCCCGACGACGAACCGGTTGTCCAGCCAGTGCCCGAGTACCCGCTCGGCCCGCGGCCATAACGAAACGTCATGCCCAGCCATTTGTACACGCCCGGCGACAATTTCGTGCCGAACATCGGCGGCAGGAACGCCATCGCCATCCCGCCGAAGAACATCGTCGCCCACAGCATCAGGAACACGGCAAAGATCGGATCGATGGACGTGCCGTCATCGGCGGGATTGCGCTTGCCCCGCGCTTCCAGTTCTTCGGGATTGCCCTCCAGCACCATGACCATGTCGTCGACGGCTTTGCTGATGCCGCCGGAGAAGTCCCCGGCGCGGAAGGCCGGCACCATGTCATTCTCGATGATGAGCTTGGTGTGCAGGTCGGTCAGCGTGCCTTCCAGCCCATAACCGACCTCGATGCGCATCTTGCGGTCGTTCGGGGCAACCAGCAGCAGCACGCCATTGTTCTCGCCCGCCTGGCCAAGTTTCCAGAAGCGGAACAGCCGATTGGCGTAGGGCTCGATCTCCTCGCCATCGAGGCTGGGAATCGTCGCGACGACGATCTGGTCGGAACCTTTCGTCTCGAAGTCGGCGAGCTTCCGCGTCAGCGCCGTCTTGGTCGCGGCGTCGATGATGCCGGCATTGTCGATGACACGGCCGGTCAGCGCCGGCAAGTCGGTCGCGTAGGCCATGACGCAGGAGAACAGCACGACCGCAGCAATCAGGACGGCCGAGGCGAGGCGGTCGCGTTTCGACAGGCTGATGCTGGATACCATCATGCCATCACCAGCTTCCCGACGAGCCGCCGCCGCCGGACGAACCGCCGCCGCCGGAAAAACCTCCACCGCCGCTTGACCCCGAAGACCAGCCGCCGCCGGAACTCCCCGACGACCAGCCGCCACTGGAGGATCGCCGGCTTGGCTCGAAGGTCATGCCAAGCCAGCGGTAGCGGCCGGGGCCAAGCTTCTGGCCGAAGATCGGCGGCAGCACGGAAGCCGCAATGCTGCCGAAGAAGATGATCGCCCAGATGCTGATGAAGACGGCGAAGAACAGGTCGTCGGAATCGAAAGGCGCTTGCTGGTTGCGCTCGCCGCGCGCCTCCAGCTCCTCCGGATTGCCTTCCAGCACCATGACCATGTCGTCGACGGCCTTGCTGATACCGCCCGAGAAGTCCCCGGCGCGGAAGGCCGGCACCATGTCATTTTCGATGATCAGCTTGGTGTGCAGGTCGGTCAGCGTGCCTTCCAGCCCATAGCCGACCTCGATGCGCATCTTGCGGTCGTTCGGGGCCACCAGCAGCAGCACGCCATTGTTTTCCTTCGCCTGGCCGAGCTTCCAGAAGCGGAACAGCCGGTTGGCGTAAGGCTCGATCTCCTCGCCATCGAGGCTGGGAATCGTCGCGACGACGATCTGGTCGGAGCCTTTTGTCTCGAAATCGGCGAGTTTTTGGGTCAGCGCCGCCCTGGTCGCGGCGTCGATGATGCCGGCATTGTCGACGACACGGCCGGTCAGCGCCGGGAGATCGGCCGCGAGGGCGGTGAAGGGGAGGAAGAGGAGGCTTAGAAGAGCGAAAAGGAACCCTAGGCTTGCGTTCCGGAGCGCCCCCCTCTGCCCTGCCGGGCATCTCCCCCTCAAGTGGGGAGATTGGCCGCCATCTCCACTTTCACCAATTTTCAACGTCGCAAGATGGGCGTCAGCGCCGAAGCTGCCAATCTCCCCCCTTGAGGGGGAGATGTCCGGTAGGACAGAGGGGGGTGTTTGCACGCCAGCAGCCCGTCATTTCGGGGGATTTATTCCGATGACAGTGGACGTTCACCCGCCCTGCTTCGTGCCGAAATCGACCTTCGGCGGCTGCATCTTGTCTTCGGCGACGGTGAAATTGGCGAAGGGCTCGTTGCCGCGGAACCAGAAGGTCGCCCACAGCATCGAGGGGAACGTCCTCAGCGTCAGATTGTAGTCCCTGACCGCCTGGATGTAATCGCGCCGCGACACCGCGATGCGGTTCTCGGTGCCTTCGAGCTGCGCCTGCAGCGCCAGGAAGTTCTGATTGGCCTTGAGGTCGGGATAGGCCTCCGAGACCGCGATCAGCCGCGACAGCGCGCTGGTCAGCCCCGCCTGGGCATCCTGAAACTTCTTGAGGGCTTCGGGATCCTTCAGCGTTTCCGGTGTTACCGTGATCTGCGTTGCCTTGGCGCGCGCCTCGACCACCGCGTCGAGCGTATCCTTTTCATGCGAGGCATAGCCCTTGACCGTCTCGACCAGGTTGGGGATGAGGTCGGCGCGGCGCTGATACTGGTTCAGCACCTCGCTCCATGCCGCCCTGGCATTTTCTTCCGCCGTCGGGATGGTGTTATAGCCGCAGCCTGCAAGCAGCGGCAGCACGATCGCCATCATCAGGAAGGCGGGCAGCGTGCGGAACGTGGACGGCAAGGCAAGGCGCTGGGCAAACATGATGGGGTCCCTCGGTAGAAGTTGCACGCGAAGCATTACCACAATCAGCGCGCAAGAAAACCGCCCGCGCCGGCAGCCCCTCGCCTGGCACGCCCGGTGCCGCTGCAAGGCTCTGTGATTGGCCGTGCGAACGCGATAAGGTCCGGCAAAACGGGACATCATCATGGCGGAACGCCAGGACAGCGACAAGGAATCGCGCCGTATCCTCGAGCGCATTGCGCGCGAGACGGATCCGGCCGGCAACTCGTTTGTAGCGCGGGCAGCGAAAGGCATGCACGATCACGTCACCGCGGCCGATGCCGATCGTGCCGATCCGATCGAAGTCTGGGGCACCCGCTTTGGCCGCACGCTGGGCCTGCTGCTGGCGCTGGGCCTGATGGTCTGGCTCGTGCTTTACGTCATCCGGGGCAGTTAGGAATCAAACGACAATGAGCGCCGAACAAACCGACGCGCCGCGTGCGGTCATCGTCATTTCCAGCCATGTCGCGCGTGGCTCGGTCGGCAACCGTGCCGCCGTCTTTGCGCTGGAGACCCTGGGGTTCCCGGTCTGGGCGGTGCCGACCGTCATCTTGCCCTGGCATCCCGGCCATGGGCGCGCGACGCGCATCGTGCCGCCGCTCGACGAGTTCAAGGCTCTGATGGCCGATCTCGAGCGGGCGCCATGGCTGGGTGAGGTCGGCGCCGTGCTGTCCGGCTATCTCGGCGAGGCGGGCCAGGCCGAGGCCGTCGCCTCGCTGGTCGCCGCGGTCAAGGCAAGGACGCCCGGCGCCGTCTATATCTGCGATCCGGTGATGGGTGATTCGGGCGGCCTCTATGTGCCCGAACCGACCGCCATCGCCATGCGCGATCGGCTGATGCCGATCGCCGACATAGCCACCCCTAACCGCTACGAACTGGAATGGATGGCCGGCGCCGCGTTGCCAGACATGAAATCGGTGATCGCGGCGGCGCTGCATGCCGGGCCATCGACCATGCTGGTCACCTCGGCGCCGTCGATGATGACGGGCGGCACCGGCAACCTCCTGCTCGATAGCAGCCAGGCGCTGCTCGCCGAACACCGCCTGATCGACAAGCCGCCGAACGGCCTGGGCGATCTGACGGCGGCCGTCTACCTGGCACGCATCCTGTCCGGCCAGCCACCGATCAAGGCGCTGCAATCGACGACGGCGGCGGTCTACGAGATCCTGGCACGCACTGCCAAGCGCGGCGGCGACGAACTGCAGCTAGAAACCGATGCGCAGAGCCTGTCGCATCCGATGGCGATGGTCCAGCTTCGCCACCTCACACATCCAGGGCGGGGCCGCCGGGCGTGACATCGACTGAGGCCGTACTTGTCGGCGTCGATGGCTGCAAGGCCGGCTGGATCGCCGTCCGACGAACTTTTGGCATGGCACCGTCGGTCGGTGTCTTTGCAACCTTCACTGCCCTGCTCGCATCCCTTCCCGAAGACGCTGTCATCGCCGTCGACATGCCGATCGGCCTGCCCGGCTTTTCGGGCAAGGGCGGGCGCGGCCCCGAAGCCCTGGTGCGGCCGCTGCTCGGGGCACGCCAGTCCAGTGTCTTCTCGATCCCGTCCCGTGCCGCGCTCTATGCCGACACCAACGGCTTCACCACCATCGAAGCCTGGTATGCCGCGCACATCAGGGCAAGCGCGGTGGCCCTGACCACATCCGATCCGCCGCGCGGCGTCTCGATCCAGGCGTTCGGCATTTTTGCCAAGATCCGCGAGATCGACGCCCTGCTGATCGCGCGGCCCGATTTGCGCGGCCGCGTGTTCGAATCCCATCCGGAAGTCGCTTTCTGCCGCT
Source organism: Mesorhizobium sp. M7A.F.Ca.US.005.03.2.1 (assembly GCF_003997795.1). NCBI lineage: Bacteria > Pseudomonadati > Pseudomonadota > Alphaproteobacteria > Hyphomicrobiales > Phyllobacteriaceae > Mesorhizobium > Mesorhizobium sp. M7A.F.Ca.US.005.03.2.1. The sequence goes on from NZ_RZRP01000265.1 coordinate 6,077, forward strand.
TGAACGGCGATCAAGCCATGCAACTGCCGAAGAAGATCAAGGGCAGCATCAATCCGGCCGGCATGGCGGAACGCAAGGCGCTGCTCTGCCGGCTCGGCTATGATAAGGGCTTTCTCGACCAGCCGCCGCCCCGCGGTGCCGCCGCTGATGACTTCCTCGACGCAGCCGCGATGACGCTGATCGCCGGTCGCATCGCCAGCGGCGAGGCGCGGCCGTTTCCCGACCCGCCGGGCCGCGATAGCTTTGGCATTCCCGTCGCCATCTGGGCGTGACGCTGTTGGCCACGGTTGCGCTGGATGCATGGCATTTCTAGCCAGCCCTCATAATTCTGCATTGCTCGCGACCGGCTTTTGCCGCTAGAGCCTCTCTAGACCGCAACGAGCTGCCGCATCCAACTCGGAAAGGCTCCAGACGCCGCCCATGTCCCATCTCCCTGAACATCTTCTCGCCGGCTATCGCAATTTCATGAATGGCCGCTATCTCACCGAGAGCGGGCGCTATCGCGATCTCGCTCGCGAAGGCCAGGCGCCGGAGACGATGATCGTCGCCTGCTGCGATTCGCGTTCGGCGCCCGAGGCGATCTTCGACGCTGGGCCGGGCGAACTCTTCGTGCTGCGCAATGTCGGCAATCTGGTGCCGCCCTATGCACCCGACGGCGAGTTCCATTCGACCTCGGCGGCGCTTGAATTCGCCGTGCAGAGCCTCAAGGTCAAGAACATCGTCGTCATGGGCCATGGCCGCTGTGGCGGCATCCGGGCCGCGCTCGACACCAATTCCACGCCGCTGTCGCCGGGCGACTTCATCGGCAAGTGGATGAGCCTGATCGCGCCGGCGGCCGAAACCGTCTCCTCCAGCACCTTCATGACCGCTTCGGAGCGCCAGACCGCGCTGGAGCGCATCTCGATCCGCTATTCCATCGCCAACCTCAGAACCTTTCCCTGCGTCTCGATTCTCGAAGGCAAGGGACGGCTGTCGCTGCATGGGGCCTGGTTCGATATCTCGACCGGCGAACTCTGGACGATGAACAAGGAGACTGGCGATTTCGAACGGCCGGAGCTGGGATGAACGCGGCGGCGCGCAAGCTGGTGAACATCAGGTCGGTCGCTTTTGTGGCGGCCGCACTGCTGCTGGCGATTATTGCCGCCCGCGCCGATGATCGTGCCCTCATCAGCCGCTGGTATTCGGCGCTGCTGGTCGCCGACCGCACGGAACTGTCCGACC
>NZ_RZRP01000266.1:0-7265 GCF_003997795.1 Mesorhizobium sp. M7A.F.Ca.US.005.03.2.1
AATCGATGCTGATCGAGGACTGGGCCGGCCGCGTCGCCGGTTCGACCTATCTGGAAGAGCATCTGCGCATCGCCCGCTCGACCCTGCACCGCTGGCAGCGGCGGGGTGAGGTCATCGCCTTGCGCAAGGGCGGCCGCAAACATGTCTTCCCGCTGGTGCAGTTCGTCGACGGCCGGCCGGTTGCAGGCATTCGCGACGTGCTATCCCTGATCACCAATCCGAGGCTCGCATGGCTGTGGCTGACGCGGCCCTCGGCGCAGCTCGACGGCCGCGTCCCGATCGACTTGCTGCGGCAGGATCAGGTGGACGAGGTCGTCGAGGCCGCTCGCATATTCGCGCCGGGCTGAACGCCTCGCCGACTCACCGCTGAGGCCAGCCCCTCAAGTCCCCGCCGTGTACGCCGCGATCGCCGCCATGTTGACGATATCGCTGTCCTTGGCATTCAGCGACACGATCTGAACCGGCTTGTTCAGGCCGACCAGCAGCGGCCCGATCACCGTCGAGCCGCCGAGTTCCTGCAACATCTTGGTCGAAATCGAGGCCGAGTGGAACGCCGGCATGATCAGCACATTGGCCGGGCCGGTCAGGCGGATGAACGGATATTGCGCCATGGCGCGGGCGTTGAGGGCGACGTCGGCGGCCATTTCGCCGTCATATTCGAAATCGACGCGGCGCTTGTCGAGGATGCGCACGGCTTCCTGGACGCGCTCGGAGCGTTCGCCCTGCGGATGGCCAAAGGTGGAATAGGCGAGCATGGCGAGCCTCGGCTCATAACCCATGCGGCGGGCAAAGCCTGCCGCCTCCTCGGCGATGTCGGCGATCTGCTCGGCGTTCGGCATATCGTGCACGGCGGTGTCGGCGACCAGCACGGTCTTGCCCCGCGCCAGCACGATCGAGACGCCGATGACGCGGTGGCCGGGCTTGGCGTCGATGACGCGGCGGATGTCGTCGAGCGCGGTCGAATAGTTGCGGGTGACGCCGGTGACGATGCCGTCGGCGTCGCCCAGCGCCACCATGCAGGCGGCAAAGTGGTTGCGATCGTTGTTGATCAGCCGCTGGCAGTCGCGAAACAGGAAGCCTTTGCGCTGCATGCGCTCGTAGAGGTAGTCGGTGTAGATGCCGTTGCGGCGCGACAGCCTTGCATTGATGATCTCGATGCCTTGTTTGTTGAGATCGATGCCGGCGTGCTTGGCGTTTTCCTTGATGACGTCGTCGCGGCCGAGCAGGATGGCGGTGCCGAGCTTCTGGTTCACATAGGAGACGGCGGCGCGCATGACCTGTTCCTCCTCGCCCTCGGCGAAGACGATGCGCTTGGGCTGGCGGCGCACGCGGTCGTAGATGCGCTGCAGGGTCGAGGCGATCGGGTCGCGGCGGGCCGACAGTTCCTGCGCGTAACGGTCGAGGTCAAGGATCGGCTTGCGGGCGACGCCTGAATCCATCGCCGCCTTGGCGACCGCAATCGGAATGGCCGAGATCAGGCGCGGGTCGAACGGCACCGGGATGATGTAGTTGGGGCCGAATTTCGGCCGATTACCCTGATAGGCGGCGGCAACGTCGTCGGGCACGTCCTGGCGCGCCAGTGCCGCCAGCGCCTGGGCGGCGGCGATCTTCATGTCGTCATTGATGGTGGTTGCCCTGACATCCAGCGCGCCGCGGAAGATATAGGGGAAGCCGAGCACGTTGTTGACCTGATTGGGATAATCGGAACGCCCTGTGGCCATGATGGCGTCTGTGCGGATTTCGGCGACCTCCTCCGGCGTGATTTCCGGGTCGGGATTGGCCATGGCGAAGATGATCGGGTTCTTGGCCATCGACTGCACCATGGCGGTGGTCAGCGCGCCCTTGGCGGAGAGGCCGAGGAAGACGTCGGCGCCGTCGAGCGCCTCGGCGAGACTGCGCGCCTCGGTCTTGACCGCATGCGCCGATTTCCACTGGTTCATGCCTTCGGTGCGGCCCTGGAAAACCACGCCCTTGGTGTCGCACAGGATGATGTTTTCGGGCGAAAAGCCCATCGCCTTCATCAGCTCGATGCAGGCGATGCCGGCGGCGCCGGCGCCGTTGCAGACCATTTTCGTGGTCTTCATGTCGCGACCGGTGATCTCCAGCGCGTTGATCAGGCCGGCGGCGGAGATGATCGCAGTGCCGTGCTGGTCGTCATGGAAGACCGGAATGTCCATCAATTCGCGCAGCCGCTGCTCGATGATGAAGCATTCCGGCGCCTTGATGTCCTCGAGATTGATGCCGCCGAAAGAGGGCCCGAGGAAACGCACGCAGTTGATGAACTCGTCGGCGTCCTCGGTGTCGACCTCGAGGTCGATGGAATCGACATCGGCGAAGCGCTTGAACAGCACCGCCTTGCCCTCCATCACCGGCTTGGAGGCCAGCGCGCCGAGATTGCCGAGACCGAGGATAGCCGTGCCGTTGGAGATGACGGCGACCATGTTGCCGCGCGTCGTGTAGTCGAAGGCGCGCGAGGGGTCTTCGGCGATGGCCAGGACCGGAACCGCGACACCAGGCGAATAGGCGAGGCTGAGGTCGCGTTGCGTCGCCATCGGCTTGGTGGCGACGACCTCCAGCTTGCCGGGGCGACCCATGGCGTGGAATTCGAGCGCTTCCTGCGCACTGACGGACGGACCGCTGTTCTCGGTTTTCCTGGCCATGATGTTCTTGATTTCCTCACCGGTGCAGCACCTCGTTGAAGCGGGTGCTTTGTGTCGGACCGAATTAAGACCACGCGCCGCCGCGTGTAAACCGCCAGCGTGCGGAATCGCGGTTGGTACGCGCGATTGCGGGCATCCTGCCGTCCCGGTCGTCCCCTGTTTTTCGAAGCCCCGGCATTAAACCGCGCGATCACATCTGCTAGCGTGCGGCGCATGAACATGCACAGCCCGAACGAGCCGGACGCCCCCGAGGCGATGACGCCGGTGCCGACCGCCCACGCCGGCGCCACGCCGATGATCGAGCAATTCATCGAGATCAAGGCGGCAAACCCGGATTCGCTGCTGTTCTACCGCATGGGCGATTTCTACGAGCTGTTCTTCGACGATGCCGAGAAGGCGAGCCGGGCGCTGGGCATCGTCTTGACCAAGCGCGGCAAGTATCAAGGGCTCGACATTCCGATGTGCGGCGTGCCGGTGCATGCTGCTGACGACTATCTGCAGAAGCTGATCGGCCAGGGTTTCCGCGTTGCCGTCTGCGAACAGATCGAAGATCCGGCCGAGGCGAAGAAACGCGGCGGCAAATCGGTGGTGCGCCGCGATGTGGTGCGGCTGGTGACACCAGGCACCATCACCGAGGACAAATTGCTGGCGCCGTCGGAATCGAGCTTCCTGATGGCGCTGGGGCGGGTGAAAGGCGGAGCGGACCACTCCTTTGCGCTGGCCTGGATCGACATCTCGACCGGCGCCTTCCGCGTCACCGACACCACCGCCGACCGGCTTTTGGCTGACATCTTCCGTGTTGATCCGCGTGAGTTGATCGTTGCCGAGCCAGTGTTCCACGATCCGGAGCTGAAGCCGGTGTTCGACGTGCTCGGCCGCGTCGCCAGCCCGCAACCACCGTCACTGTTCGATTCGGCGTCGGCGACAGGGCGCATCGCCCGCTTCTTCGATGTGGCGACGCCGGACAGTTTTGGCGCCTTTTCGCGCGCCGAACTATCGGCGATCTCGGGCGCCATTGCCTATGTCGAGAAGACGCAGAAAGCGGAGCGCCCGCCGCTGTCGCGGCCCGAACGCGAGGAGCAGGGTTCGACCCTGTTCATCGATCCGGCGACACGCGGCAATCTGGAACTGCTGCGCACGCTGTCGGGCAGCCGCGAAGGCTCGCTGTTCAAGGCGATCGACCGCACGGTGACCGGCGGCGGCGCAAGGCTGCTCGCCGACCGGCTGATGGCGCCGCTGACCGACCCGGCGGCGATCGGCGCCAGGCTGGACTCAGTGTCGTTCTTCCGTTCCGAAACGCGACTTTGCCAGGCGGTGCGGTCGAGCCTGAAGAGCGTTGCCGACATGCCCCGCGCGCTGTCCAGGCTGGCGCTCAACCGGGGTGGGCCGCGCGACCTCGGCGCGCTGCGCGCCGGCTTCGAGGCTGCAGGCGCGATCGCCGAAATCTTTGCCGCCACCGCCCTGCCCCCGGAACTTGCGGCGGCATTGGCCGCCATCCATGCACTGCCCCAAGCGCTTTCGCAGCATCTGATGCAGGCACTTGGCGACGAACTGCCGCTGCTCAAGCGCGACGGCGGCTTCGTTCGTGGCGGCTACCATGCCGATCTCGACGAGATGCGGGCGCTGCGCGACGAATCGCGAAAGGTGATCGCCGGGCTGGAACGCTCGCTGATCGACGAGACCGGCATCCGCTCGCTGAAAATCCGGCACAACAATGTGCTTGGCTACTATATCGAGGTGACCGCCAACCATCATGCGGTGATGACCAGCAGCGATGGCGCCAAGGCGCGCTTCATCCACCGCCAGACCATGGCCAACGCCATGCGCTTTACCACGACCGAGCTTGCCGAGCTCGAGACCAAGATCGCCAATGCCGCCGACCGGGCGCTCAACATCGAACTGGCCGCCTTCGAGGCGCTGACGACGGAAGCGGTCGGCGAAGCGGAGAAGATCCGCGCCGGCGCCGATGCGCTGGCCGTGCTCGATGTCTCCGCGGCGCTCGCGCTTCTGTCGGAAAGCGAAGCCTGGTGCCGGCCGGTGGTGGATTCGAGCCTTGCCTTCGAGATTACGGGCGGGCGGCATCCGGTGGTCGAACAGGCCTTGCGCCGCTCCGGCGAAGGCCCGTTCGTCGCCAACGATTGCGACCTGTCGCCGGAGGGAGCTGCCCGGAACGGCGCCATCTGGCTCCTGACCGGCCCGAACATGGGCGGCAAGTCGACGTTTCTCAGGCAAAACGCGCTGATCGCCATCCTGGCCCAGACCGGCTCGTTCGTACCGGCGACATCGGCCCATATCGGCGTCGTCGAACGGCTGTTCTCGCGCGTCGGCGCCTCGGACGATCTGGCGCGCGGCCGCTCGACGTTCATGGTCGAGATGGTCGAGACGGCGGCGATCCTCAACCAGGCCGGTGAGCGCGCACTGGTGATCCTCGACGAGATCGGCCGCGGCACCGCCACTTTCGATGGCCTGTCGATCGCCTGGGCGGCGGTCGAATATCTGCATGAGAAGAACCGCTGCCGGGCAATCTTCGCCACCCATTTCCACGAAATGACCTCGCTGGCCGGCAAGCTGGCGCGGCTCCACAATGTCACCATGCGGGTCAAAGAATGGGAAAACGACGTCGTCTTCCTGCACGAGGTCGGCAAGGGTGCCGCCGACCGCTCCTACGGCGTGCAGGTGGCGCGGCTGGCCGGCCTGCCGGAAGCGGTGGTCGACCGGGCCAAGGAAGTGCTGCACCAACTGGAAGAGGGCGAAGTTTCGGGCAAGACCAACCGGCTGGTCGACGATCTTCCATTGTTTTCGGTGGCGGTGAAACGAGAAGCGCCGAAGCCGATCAAGAGCGACGCGCTGGGCGCGGCACTTGGCGACATCAACCCGGACGAAATGACGCCACGCGAGGCGCTGGAAGCGCTCTACCGGCTGAAGGGGTTGGCGGGGACGTAGTCAGATCATCTCCAACCCGCGCTTGCGCGCTGGTGGCGGGAAAGCGCGGTCGAGATCGGCGATGTCCTGCGGCGCAAGCTTGATGTCGAGCGCAGCGACATTCTGGCGGACATGCTCCTCGCTGCTGGCCTTCGGGATGGCGATGACGCCCTCCTGATGCATCACCCAGGCCAGGGCGATTTGCGCTGGGGTCGCATTGTGGCGCCCGGCAATGGCTTCGAGCCTGGCATTGCGCGCCAACGCACCCTGCTCGACCGGCGAATAGGCCATCAAGGGGATGCCGCGCTGCCGGCTCCAGGGCGCCAGATCGAATTCGAGGCCACGCCGGACCAAATTGTAGAGCACCTGGTTGGTCTGGACATTGCCGCCATCGGGCAGGCCGATCAGCTCTTCCATCTCGTCGGTGTCGAAATTGCTGACGCCCCAGTGGCGGATCTTGCCGGCCTTTTTCAGGGCCTCGAAGGCCGCGACGGTTTCCGTCAATGGCACGCTGCCGGGCCAATGCAAGAGATAGAGATCGATGCGGTCGGTGCGCAGGCGTTTCAGGCTGTTTTCGCAGGCCCGCTGCACGCCCGCGCGCGAGGCGTTCGACGGTAGCACTTTCGAGACCAGGAAGGTCTCGTCGCGGCGCCCGGCAATGGCTTCGGCCACCACCTCCTCGGCACCGCCGCTGGCATACATTTCGGCGGTGTCGATCAACGTGATGCCGAGGTCGAGGCCGAGCTTGAGGGCATTCACCTCATCGGCGCGGCGACGGGAATCTTCGCCCATCTTCCATGTGCCCTGGCCAAGCACCTGAACGGCTTCGCCGGAGGGCAGTTTGGTGGTTCTGATGGTCGGTGGCATGGCGGGCTCCAGTTAGGGCCGGATCGCATCGCAGGCTGGGCGATAAATCCAGAGGCGTTCTCGCCGCGCTGGCGATGGCTGAAGACTTACTTCACCGGATGGGCGGCGAGCCAGGCCTGCATCTGCTTGATCTCTGCTTCCTGCGCGGCGATGACGCCTTCGGCCAGCTTGCGGATTTCCGGGTCCTTGCCATTGGCAAGTTCAACCTTGGCCATGTCGATCGCACCCTGATGGTGCGGGATCATGCCTCTGACGAAATCGACGTCGGCATTGCCGGTATAGTCGGACGCCATCATGTCGGCATGCATCTTGTCCATCGCCGCCTTGTAGCCTTCCGTCGAAGGACTGGTCGCGTCCGTCGCCATAGCGCCCATGTCGTGTTTCATCTCTTCGCTCTGCGCCGGAACGCTTTCGAGGAAGACGGCAACCAGCATTCCGGCCGCCATCAGCAGCAGCACGAGTTTTTTGGCGAAGGTCATACATGGTCTCCTGTTGGATGGGTTTCGTATTTGGGGGCTTGGATCAGAGTTTCAATGTTCTCAGCCGCAATGCGTTTGCGATCACCGACACCGAGGACAGGCTCATCGCCGCCGCTGCCAGCATCGGCGACAGAAGCGTGCCAGTGAGCGGATAGAGCACGCCGGCGGCGACCGGCACGCCAAGCACGTTGTAGAGGAAGGCAAAGAACAGGTTCTGGCGGATGTTGCGGATCGTCGCCTGAGCCAGCGTGCGCGCCCGCACGATGCCGTTGAGGTCGCCTTTGACCAAGGTGATGCCGGCGCTTTCGACGGCGACATCGGCGCCGGTGCCCATGGC
>NZ_RZRP01000267.1:0-7252 GCF_003997795.1 Mesorhizobium sp. M7A.F.Ca.US.005.03.2.1
AGTTGAATGCGCTGCTGGGCGCCATGACTTCCCGCACGGCGCCGGCGGCCAGCGAGCCTGTCACGGCTCAGCCGGCTGTCGCTGCCCCGCCGCCTGTTGCCCAGCCTGCCGAGGAACCGGCCGACCTTGTCGGCGACCTCGACTGGGATCTTGACGAAACCACGCCTGAGCAGAATCGACATGTTGGCACGGCCCAAGCGGCCGACGCGGATATTGACGATCTTATGCTTGATGAACTCCAGGATCCGAACTCGGACACCATTGGCGATGTCGATTTCGACGATGATGCGTTGGACGCGGCTTTGGCCCAGGGCCTTGATCCGCGTGACGAAGCCGCTCCCCGGGACAATTCGGCGGATTCTTTCGATTGGCTTGCGGAGCGTTCCCAACCGACAGAGCCGACGCGTTCGTGGAGCCGCGTGACGCCGGTTCCGCAGCAGCCGTCATTCAGCACGCAGCCTACGTTTAGCGCTCAGCCGGCCGCTTCGGTGGCATCATCCATGGCCGCAGCGCCGGCAGTCGCCGCCACGACGTCCTATGGTTCGTCCGAGCCGGTCGAAACCTTGGCTCCCGCTGCACCAGTATCGGCGCCGCAATCGCGCCAGCCGGCGCGTTACGAAGACATGCCCGATGTCGAGACGGTCGATGTGCCCGAGCGTGTCGTGGCGCTGGCGGACGATCTCGATATCCCCGAACTGCACTTCGAGGAAGACCAGCCGGCGTCGCCTGGCTATGACGATCTCGATGCCGAGTTCTCCAGCCTTCTCTCCGAGATGAACGCGGTGGAGGTCGCTGCCGCTCCCACAGGCAACGCGGCCGGCGCATCTTACGATGATGGCTCCTATGCCGCGGGCTTCAAGCCGGGCTATGACAGCCTCAAGCCGGGCTATGACGGGGTCAAGCCGGGCTATGAGGGGATCAAGTCGGGCTATGAGCCGGAAGCGCGAACCTATGCGGCGCGGCCGATGGAAATGTCTGCCCGCGCGGCGCCGCCTACGGGTTATGCCGACGCCTCGGGCTACGACCTCGACAACCTGCCGGGGAGCCAGCCGGCTTCCCAAGCCGATGATTTCACCGTCGATGAACTCGACTACGATCCCGAACTCGACGAGGAGATGGCTGTTCCGGGTCTCGGCGAGCGTGAGGCCGCAAGGCCGTCGCGCGGACGCGGCCTGTTCATCGCCGCGATTGTCGGCGCGGTCGCGGTCGCGGGCGGTCTCGGTGCCTTTGCGCTGTCCTTTGGCGGCAAGGGCGGCAGCGAAGCGCCCGTCATCGTCAAGGCCGACAACGCGCCGATCAAGGTCAAGCCGGAGAATCCGGGCGGCGCCGTGGTGCCCAACCAGGACAACAAGGTCTACGACGCGGTCAGGGGCGCCAAGCCCGCCGAGCCGGTCCAGGAAAAGCTGGTCACCAACACCGAAGAGCCGGTGGACGTGCAGGCGAAGGACCCGGCCCGCGCCATCGATCTTTCGCCGGACCAGAATGCAGCCGGCGCTGGAACCGATGTCGGCAACGCCGCGCCGATGGCCGGCGCCGCTTTGGCCGACAATACGGCGCCAACTCCCAAGTCCGAGGACCGCATCGCGCAGGTGCTGCAGGATGCAGACAAGGGCACAAATGCCGATGTCGTCGCCATTGCACCGCGCAAGGTGAGGACCATGGTGGTCAAGTCGGACGGTTCGCTGGTGCCGCGTGAAGATCCGGCGGCGCCCGCCGCTCCGCAAGTGGCCGCTACCGAGCCGGTCGATCCGGCGCCGCAGCATGTCGCCCCGGCGGCGCAAGCCGATGCCGACCAGACCGGTACCGTGGCGCCTGCCGCCGCCCAGGCGGACGACGAGCCGGCCCTCAAGCCGGTGGCCAAGCCGAAGGCCGAGGCCAAGGCCCAATCGGCCAACACGCCGGCAAAGGTTCCGCTCGCGCCGCAGCGTCCGTCCGACCAGCCGGTCGATGTCGTCGGCGAGGTCAAGCCCGATCAGGTTGCGTCCATCGATCCGGCATCGACCGCGGCCGGCGGTGGCTCGTGGTCGATGCAGATCGCCTCGCAGCCGACCGTCGAAAGCGCCCAGTCCAGCTATCAGGATCTGCAGCGCCGCTATGGCAGCGTGCTTGCCGGGCGTACCGCCAACATCGTCAAGGCCGAGATCGCCGGCAAAGGCACGTTCTACCGCGTGCGCGTTCCGGCCCAGTCACGCAATGACGCGATCAATTTGTGCACCAGCTACAAGGCCGCCGGCGGCAACTGCTTCGTCTCGCGCTAAAGCCGGAGCCAACCGATTGAAAGCCGGCGCGGTCACCGCGCCGGCTTTTTTCATGGGGAAAGCATATCCGGCGTTGCCGTGGATGAATCCCTGGCGATTCCCTTTGATCGCACAAAGCCCTAAACTGCCGACATGACCGAATCAAAATCCATGATCCTCGGCTGCGCCGGGAAATCGCTCACCCGCGAAGAAATCAATTTCTATCGCAATGAATGCCCGTGGGCCTTCATCCTGTTTGCGCGCAACATCGGCGAGACCGAACAGATCCGCGATCTGGTCGCCGAGATGCGAGACTGCATAGGGCGTCCGGACGCGCTGGTGTTCATCGATCAGGAAGGCGGCCGTGTGCAGCGCTTGCGGCCGCCGCTGGCGCCGAATTATCCCGCCGGCGGCGCGCTGGGCGCGCTGTGGCGCGACGATCATGATGCCGGCGCCCGCGCGGCCTGGCTGATGGCGCGGCTGCATGCTTTCGATCTGTTACGCTACGGCATCACAGCCGATTGCCTGCCGGTGCTCGACGTGCCGATCGAAGGCGCCAGCGATGTCATCGGCGCGCGTGCCTACGGCAAGGACCCGCGACCCGTGATCGAGCTCGGCCGCGCAGCCGCGGAAGGGCTGATATCGGGCGGCGTGCTGCCGGTCATGAAGCATATTCCGGGCCATGGACGTGCCTTTGCCGACACGCATTTTGAACTGCCAGTGGTCAATGCCTCGCTCAGTGATCTGCAGCGGCATGATTTCGCCCCGTTCAAGGAGCTTAGCCATCTGCCGATGGCGATGACTGCGCATGTCGTCTACAGCGCGATCGACCCTAACAATCCGGCGACCACCTCCGGCAAGGTCATCGACGAGATCATCCGGCGCGAAATCGGCTTCGACGGACTGCTGATGAGCGACGACACATCGATGAAGGCACTTTCTGGGGATTTCCCGACAAAGGCGGCCTCGATCCTTGCGGCGGGCTGCGATCTGGTCCTTCACTGCAACGGCGTTTTCGAGGAGATGGCCGGCATCGCATCGCGCACCACTGGGCTTGAGGGCACGTCGCTGGAGCGCGCCAAGCGGGCGCTGACCTATATAAAGGACCGTGACACGGTCGAAGAAACCGAAATACGCGCCGAATTCGCCACCTACTTCGATGCGGTGGCATAGCAAGGGAAAGTGACAGGCAGTGGCGGAGACATTGGAAAGCCAGGCCGCGAAGGCCGCACCGATGGACCGTCTGTGGGCCGAAAATGACGATTCACGCGTCACCGGCGACCCGTCGCTGGTCGTCGACGTGGCCGGCTTCGAAGGTCCGCTCGATCTTCTGCTGCATCTTGCCCGCACCCAGAAAGTCGATCTGGCGCGCATTTCGATCCTGGCGCTGGTCGAGCAATATCTGACCTTTGTCGAGACGGCGAGGGCGCTCAGGCTGGAGCTTGCCGCCGACTATCTGGTGATGGCGGCATGGCTGGCCTTCCTCAAGTCCAAGCTCCTGATCCCCAAGCAGCCAGGCGACGAGGGCGAAAGCGGCGAGGAACTGGCGGCGGTGCTGCAGTTCCGACTGAAGCGGCTGGAAGCCATGCGCGACGCCTCGGCGCGTCTGGTCAACCGCAACCGGCTCGGCCGCGACGTGTTCGCGCGCGGCATGCCGGAAATGGTCATCATCGAAAAGCGCAACGCCTATTCTGCCTCGCTCTACGATCTCTTGACCGCCTATGCCCAGCAGCGCCAGAAGCAGGCGATCAACAATGTGACCATCGCCAGGCGCGGTGTCTGGTCGCTCAAGGACGCGCGCGACATCCTGACCCGCCTTGTGGGAGCCGTGAGCGACTGGACGACGATGGAGAGTTTTCTGATCGCGTACATGACCAGTCCCGAGGAGCGGCGCACGGCGATCGCGAGCTCGTTCGCTGCCACGCTGGAACTGGTGCGCGAAGGCAAGATGGATGTGCGGCAGGATCAGACGTTCGCGCCGATCTACCTGCGCGGCCGAACGCAGACAATCAAGGCAGTCGAGGTGGCATCATGAGCGAACGCGCCAACGCTTCGGTTGTCCCGTTCAAAGTCGGCGATGAACCCGAAGAGGGCCCGCTTTCCCAGGATCCGGCCGAGCAGCAGCTACAAAACCCGGCCGAGCGACTGCATCTGGCCGAGGCTGTGCGCATGGCCGAGGCGATCGTGTTCGCCAGCGCCGAACCCGTCAGCGAAAAGCAGCTTGCGGCACGCCTGCCGGACGGCATCAACATCGCCCTGGCCATGGCCGAACTGCAGCAGATCTATGCGCGACGCGGCGTCAATCTGGTGCGTGTCGGCGATGCCTGGGCGTTCCGCACCGCCGGCGACCTGGCTTTCCTGATGAGCAGGGATACCGTCCAGCAAAGGAAGCTCTCCCGCGCGGCCCTCGAAGTGCTGGCGATCATCGCCTATCACCAGCCGGTGACGCGTGCCGAGATCGAGGACATCCGCGGCGTCGAAACCTCGAAAGGCACGCTCGACACGCTGCTGGAAACGGAATGGGTGCGCATGCGCGGTCGGCGAAAGACACCCGGACGCCCGGTCACCTACGGCACCACGGAGACCTTCCTCGACCATTTCGCGCTGGAAGAGATCCGCGATCTTCCCGGCATGGAGGAACTGAAGGGGGCCGGCCTGCTTTCGGGCCGCATGCCGTCGAATTTCTCCATTCCGCAGCCGCCGGCCGATCCCGATGCATTGACCGACGACGAGGATGCGCTGACCGATATCGATCTCGAGGAACTCGGCCTGCTGACGCCGCGCGTCACGGAAGATTGACTGGCGTTGGCGGCCGATCTGTCGAGGATGCGCGGATTCGTAGCGGGGCCGCCACGTCGAAAATGCGTGACATCCGCCACCCTTTCATAAACTCTGTCGCAGTTGTGTTTGAATCCCAACGCGAAAACGCATAGATCATCGCCAGGGAAAACATTCGAGAGAGATTTGCTATGGGTTCATTTTCGATTTGGCACTGGATGATCGTGCTGGTGATCGTGCTTTTGGTGTTCGGCCGCGGCAAGATTCCCGAGCTGATGGGCGACATGGCCAAGGGCATCAAGAGCTTCAAGAAGGGCATGGCCGACGACGACGTTGCCGAAGACAAGCGCACCGTCGAACATCGTGCCGACGAGACCGTTGCGGCCGCGAAGGAAAAGGCCAGCAAGAGCTGAGCCCAAAGGTTCTAGTCGGAACAGAGTGTCATGTTTGAAGTCGGCTGGACCGAAATGCTGGTCATCGCGATCGTCATGATCGTGGTCGTCGGGCCCAAGGATTTGCCCAATATGCTGCGCACCTTCGGCCGCACGACGGCGAAGCTGCGCGCCATGGCATCCGATTTCCAGAAACAGTTCAACGAGGCGCTGAAGGAAGCCGAGCTCGACGACGTCAAGAAGTCCGTCGACGAGCTCAGGGGCATGAGCCCGATGGCCGAGATCAGGAAGCAGCTCAATCCGTTCGAACAGGCCGCGGCCGACGTTCGCTCCGGCGTCGACGCGGCGATGAAGCCGAAGCCGGCAGCCGATCCGGCAACGCCAGCCGCTTCGACCCCGCAGGCGGCCGAGCCGCTGAAGAACGGTGCAACGACCATGCCCGGCGTCAACGGACCGGAAGCAGCGCCGGCAGCGCCGATTTTCCCGGCGATGACCGACGAATCGGTGGTGACGTCATCGGTGCCGACGACACCCGTCGTGGCGCCGAAGGCGTCCACGGCGAAGAAGGCAGCCAAGCCTGCACCGTCAAGGGCGACGCCGGCTATAAAGGCTTCGGCAAATGGCGCTAAAGCTCCTGCAAAAACGGTCACCGCTAAGGCCACGCCTGCGCCCAAGGTGCCAGCGAAGCCGGTGACGGCGGCAATGCCTGAAACGCCCAGGGCCAAGACGCCCGCTGCGGCCAAGGTGATCGCGTCCAAGACCGTAGCGACCAAGACGGGGGCGAAAATCGAACCGAAACCTGCTGCGGCCAAGAAGCCGGCGGCCAAGAAGACGGCTGGAGCCGCCAAGTGAGCGTTTCGGACACCGAAAAGGACGAGATCGAGAAATCGTCGGCGCCGCTGATGGAGCATCTGATCGAGCTGCGCCGGCGGCTGATCTGGTCGCTGGGCGGTTTCTTCGTTGCCTTCCTGGTCTGTTTCTTCTTCGCCAAGAAGCTGTTCAACCTTCTGGTCGTCCCGTTCAAATGGGCGACGCAGTGGGCAGGCCTCGATCCGCACAAGGTCGAGCTGATCTACACGGCGCCGCAGGAATTCTTCTTCACGCAGGTCAAGCTCGCCATGTTCGGCGGCATGGTGATCGCCTTTCCGCTGATCGCCACGCAGATCTACAAATTCATCGCGCCCGGCCTCTACAAGAACGAGCGCAACGCCTTCCTGCCGTTCCTGATCGCGTCGCCAATCCTGTTCCTGATGGGTGCGTCGCTGGTCTATTTCTTCTTCACGCCGATGGTGATGTGGTTCTTCCTCGCCATGCAGCAGGCCGGCACCGACGATCAGGTGCAGATTTCGCTGCTGCCAAAGGTGTCGGAATATCTCAGCCTGATCATGACGCTGATCTTCTCCTTCGGCCTGGTGTTCCAACTGCCGGTGGTGACCAGCCTGATGACACGCGTCGGCATGCTGTCGTCCAAGGGGCTGGCCGAGAAGCGCAAATGGGCGATCGTCATCGCCTTCGTCGTCGCGGCGGTGCTGACGCCGCCCGATCCGATGAGCCAGATCGGCCTCGCCATTCCGACCATCCTTCTGTACGAGGTCTCCATCTGGGCTGCCCGGCTGATCGAGCGCGATCAGGAAAAGCAGCGCGTGGCACGCGAGAAGCAGGACGCGGCGGAAGAGGTCGCCGAGAAGAAGCCGGCGGACGCGTCCTCCACCTGAACGGCGCCGCCGCGTCTGGCCAGCCTCGATAGGAATTTTTTCTTGACCTGGTGAGGGCAGCTATGCTATGATTCTCGGTATGGTGCCGACTTGCGCCAGCGACCCGCCGTAGAGGCGGGGTTTTCTTTTT
>NZ_RZRP01000268.1:0-7244 GCF_003997795.1 Mesorhizobium sp. M7A.F.Ca.US.005.03.2.1
CTGGCCGCGCCAGCCGGCGTTGAGAACCTGGATAGGGGCGTCGTCGGAAAAAACGAGACTGAGTTCGGAACGGCCCGCCACGCCGATTTCGGCAAAAGCCGCCTTAACGGCCCGATCGACCAGCCGCGTCAGGCTTGCCTCGTCGGGCCAGTTGCCCGCCTCAACCGCTATGTCGATGTCGACGGGAATATTCCCGTCGCCGGATATTATGTCCTCAGGCATGAAGCCGCATCGCCAACATCAATTCTCGGCGCCGAGGCCACGCGCCAGCTTGGCGTCCCGGTCGTAGGCCCTGACGATTTCCGCCACCAGCGGATGGCGAACCACGTCGCCGTCGTTGAAGCGCACGGTGACCGCGCCCGCCACGCCGTCCAGCACCCGCAAGGCTTCGACCAGACCCGATTTGGTGTTCGAGGGAAGGTCGATCTGGGTCGGATCGCCGGTGACGATCATGCGCGAGTTTTCGCCCAGACGCGTCAGGAACATCTTCATCTGCATCGGCGTGGTGTTCTGCGCCTCGTCGAGGATGACGGCGGCATGCGCCAGCGTGCGGCCGCGCATGAAGGCAAGCGGCGCGATTTCGATCACTTCGGCGGCAATGGCGCGCTCGACCTTGTCGGCCGGCATCATGTCGTAGAGCGCGTCATAGAGCGGCCGCAGATAGGGATCGACCTTCTCCTTCATGTCGCCGGGCAGGAAGCCCAGCCGCTCGCCGGCCTCGACCGCCGGCCGCGAGAGAATGATGCGCTCGACCATGCCGCGCTCGAGCAGCATCGCCGCGTGCGCCACCGCCAGGTAGGTCTTGCCGGTGCCGGCCGGGCCGATGCCGAACACCAGTTCCGACCGTTCCAGCGCCCGCATATAGGCGTCCTGGTTGAGCGAACGGGCATAGATCGTCTTCTTGCGGGTGGCGATCTGGGCGGCGGAGACCTTGCCCTTGCGTTCCAGCGTTGGCAGGGTCAACTGATCGTCGGCGGCAATCGCCATGCGCACGGCGCCGTCAACGTCGGACTGGCCGATATCGACGCCTTTCTGGAGAATGCCGTAAAGATTGTCCAGGGCGCGGCGCGCCTGCTCGGCGGCAGAAGCGGACCCTTTGATGGTCAGCTGGTTGCCGCGTGAGCGGATGTCGACGCCAAGCTTCTGCTCGAGCCGGGCGAGGTTTTCGTCGAACTGACCATAGAGGGCGCTGGCAAGCTTGTTGTTGTCGAAAGTCAGAACGATGTGCGCCATGTCAGAAGCCCCAGATGCCGGTACCGGGGGCAGGTTCTTCAGCTCTGCTGCGCTCAACCGTCTCTCCTCATCTGCCGAGACCCTCAGGCCAATTCGGCGAACAGGCTGTTGTAGCCCGTCTTCGTGATTCGCACCTGGATAATGTCACCGATTTCGCCGGCCTTTTCATCAACAATAACCGGCTGCAGCCAAGGTGAGCGGCCTACCTTCTGGCCGGCCTGACGGCCGGGCTTCTCGATCAGCGTGTCGATGGTGCTGCCGACGAGGCTCAAGCCGAAGTCCTGCTGCTGTTTCACGAGCAAGGCCTGCAGCCGCTGCAAGCGCTCGTCCTTGACCGCTTCCGGCACATGATCGGGCATTTCGGCGCCTGGCGTGCCGGGGCGCGGCGAATATTTGAAGGAGAAGGCCGAGGCGTAATTCACCTGACGCACCAGCTCCATGGTCGCCTCGAAATCCGCCTCGGTCTCGCCGGGAAAGCCGACGATGAAGTCGCCGGAAAGCGCGATGTCAGGCCGGGCAGTGCGGATACGGTCGAGCAGCGCCAGATAATCCCTCGCCGTGTGCCGGCGATTCATCGCCTTGAGGATGCGGTCGGAGCCTGATTGCACCGGCAGATGCAGATAGGGCATCAACGACGGCAGATCGCGATGGGCCGCTATCAGCTCGTCATCCATGTCGCGCGGGTGGCTGGTGGTGTAGCGCAGACGCGCCAGCCCGGGGATTTCGGCCAGCCTGAACAGCAGGCGGCCAAGGCCCCACTCGTGGCCGTTCTCGCCCTGGCCATGCCAGGCATTGACGTTCTGGCCAAGCAGCGTCACTTCGCGCACCCCGGCTTCAGCCAGGCGCTCAGCCTCCGCGACAATCTGCGCCACCGGCCGGGAAACTTCGGAGCCTCTGGTATAGGGCACGACGCAGAAGGTGCAGAACTTGTCGCAGCCTTCCTGCACGGTGAGGAAGGCGGTGACACCGCGCTTGATGACCTCGGCGCGCTTGGGCTGCGGCAGATGCTCGAACTTGTCCTCGATGGCGTAGTCGGTCTCGACGATCTTTTCGCCGCCGCGCACCCGCGCCAGCACGTCGGGGAGCCGGTGATAGGTCTGCGGGCCGATGACCAGGTCGACGGCCGGCGAACGGCGGATGATCTCGGCGCCTTCGGCCTGCGCCACGCAGCCGGCGACGCCGACCAGCATCTCGCGGCCGGCCAGGGCACGCTCGGCTTTCATGTCGCGGATACGGCCGAGCTCGGAATAGACCTTTTCGGCCGCCTTCTCCCTGATATGACAGGTGTTCAGCAGCACCAGGTCCGCCTCGCCAATGGCATCGGTCGCGGAATAGCCGTCGGCAGCCAGCGCATCGGCCATACGCTGCGAATCATAGACGTTCATCTGGCAGCCATAGGTCTTGATGAAGACTTTTTTCGCTGCCGTGGAAAGCACTGCCGGCTGTCCAGCCATAGTGCCGATGTCGTCGCTTTCTACCGTGTTCAAGTCCATAAGGCGGCTTCTAACGCCTTTCCGTGACAAAAAACAGACGATTCTCAGCCCGCGCCAGCAAGGGCATGCCGGGGCTAGCGGCTCGGCCGCGGGGCGGCAAGCACCGCCTGCATCATCTCACGCACCTGGCTTTCCATCAGTTTCGACGTCTCCTTGCGGTTCGAACCCTTGGAAAAGGCGATTGCCTCGCCGAAATGCACCTCGACGTCGAGCGCGCCCTCCGCCAGCAATACCTTGAGATGCGGCATCAAATCCTCATCGCCGATCCAGGCGGCAAGCGGGCGATGCCGGCGGCCGAGCGGCACGCCGTGCAGACGCGTATAGGCGATCGCCACCGGCTGGATGAACACCTGTTCCGCCGCGCCTTCCGAAATCGCCATCGAGGCGGCGCCGAACAGCGTGCTCTTGAACGGCAGGACCATATTGCCGTCGCCGGTCGAGCCCTCGGCAAACAGCACCATCGCATCGCCCTTGGCCATGCGGCTGGCAATCTCGCTTGCCTGGTCGCCCGACGAACGCTTGCGCTCGCGCTCGATGAACACGGTACGCTGCAGCTTCGAAAGCATGCCGATCAGCGGCCAGCCTTCCATATCAGCCCTGGCGATGAATTTTACGTCGGCAAAAGAGCCGAGCACCATGATGTCGGTCCAGGAGATGTGATTGGACGCAACCAGCAGCGGGCGCTTGTCGGACAGCGTCCCCTTGACATGGATGCGCATGCCGAGCGCCCTGATGATCAGCCTGTGCCAGATCTTGAGGATGAAGGTTTCCGGCCACCAGCCGGTCTTCATCGACAGTATCTGTAACGGCACGAGGACCAGCGAACCGGCGACAACGAGGCCCAGCGCCAGGAAAATCCTGATTTTCTTGATCATCGCCCCATCCCGGCCGTCTCGCTAGCGAAGATCGCGGCGCATGACAAGCGCGCCGGTCGGTCCGTGTTCGGCCGACCTGTAGTAATTCGGCCGCCTGCCGACCTCGCGGAAGCCCAGCCGGCGATAAAGCGCGATCGCCGCGACATTGGTCTCGTCGACCTCGAGGAACAGCGCTTCGGCGCGCTGCGCGTGCAGTTCGCGCAACACCGCGTCCATCAATTGCCAGCCCAGCCCCTGCCGGCGATGCGATCGCGCCACCGCGACGGTCAGGATCTCGCCCTCGCCTGCCGCAAGCCGCGCCAGCACGAAGCCGACGGGCGGCTTGGAGCCCTGTCCGGTTTCGCGCGCGGCATAGCCGAACACGGTGTCCTGTTCGAGCAAGGCGGCAAATTCGCCATCGGTCCAGGGGCGGACAAAGTCCTCGCGGTGCAGCAGCGAGACCGCCGGACTGTCGGCGATCCTCAGCGGCTCGAGCGCATAGTCCCGGCGGCGTGATTGGAGAAAAGGTATGCGCATCTAATTTTTGTTTTCTTGTTTGACCATGATCTCTGGACAAACGGGAACCGTTGTCCGTGAAAACCGGCTTCCACTTTTCGGGATCATGGTCTGATCCTTGAAAGAATGAACCCGGCCTGCGGCTTGGCGTCGGCGCCGCGCAGATAGAGTGGTTTCGGCCGTTCGCCCGCGCCCTTGGCGGCAGCCAGGCGGGCGTAGGTGACAATGTCGGCGGTGGCCGTCCGAGGGCCGACATCGAATTCGCGCCCGGCCGATGCGCTGATGAGCGCTGCAGCGGTGCCGGCAAGCACCGGAGACGTTGCCATCGCCATTGCCACCACGTCGGCCAGCGTGGCCACGGCCGGACCGTAAGTCAAGACTAACCTTTCGTCGTAAAAGGCCGCGTGGATCTCCTCACGGCCGGCATCCAGCGCCGCCAGCACGGCGCGACCGGGAAATGCCGTCGCTGCTTCGGCAGCCAGCGCCTCCAGTGTCGTCACTCCGATTGCCGGTATCTTCAGCGCCAGCGCCAGGCCACGCGCGGTCGAGACGCCGACCCGCAGACCGGTGAAGGAACCGGGGCCGACAGACACGGCAATGGCGCCAAGACCTGCATAGTCGGTTGCGCCTGCCTCCAGCGCTTCGGCGATGACCGCCATCAGCTGCTCGGCACGGCCCTTGCCGAGATCGAGCACCGGGCGGCCGAGCTCCCGCTTCGCCGTCGCGTCATAGACGCTAGCGGCGCAGAGGTTGGCGGCACAGTCGATGGCAAGCAATTTCATGAAGCAACCGGTTCGAAAGACAATTCCCTGTGCCCGCCACGGCCCGCCACCGCAAGGGGATAGTGCATAATTCGTTAAGCGGCTTCGCTTGTGGCCTATGCGGCCTGCTCGATGCGCAGCATGTGGTTGTCCCAGACATAGTCCGGTTCGGAGCGTGTCGCACCACTGCCCTCGACGATCTCGCCAGCGCCGGTGGTGGCCATGAAGCCGGTTCCATCGGGAGCCACGCCGCAGACCTCGACCAGCGCGCTGTTCGCGACGACCCGTCCGCTGGCCGCATCGAGCACGACAAGCGAGTTGCCTTCCGGCGAGGAGACCGCGACCGTGCCGGCAGCCGGATTGGCGGCGACCGAGCCTATGTAGTTGCGGAAGCCGGACAAAACGTCCTGCGGCATGTCGAGCAGTTGCAATTCCTTGCCGCGCACCGCGCGGCCGACCAGCAGCGGACGATCGGTGCCCGGGCCCCTGTACTGGCAGCCGAACCAGACCGTGCCGGACGGATCGGTGTCCATGTGGCGGATCGACAGCTGATGCAGTGCGGCCGGCAATTCGTGCTTCTCGATGAGGTCGCCGGTGACGCGGTCTATCAATACGTAGGACGGCTTCATGGTCGCAATGTTGAGCTCGGCGCGGCCGTAATCCGGATGGGTCTCGATGCCGCCATTTGCTACCGCAATCGTCCTGCCATCGCCCAGGAGCAGAAGCTCGTGTGGACCCATTCCATAGGTCGGGAACTCGCCGACACGGCTGAATTTCGCCCGCGCATCGTAGACGCCGACGACGCCGGCGGCGTTGTCGAAGTCGTTTTCGGTGGCATAGAGCAGCGCACCGTCGGCCGAAAACACGCCATGGCCGAAGAAATGCCGGCCGGCGATGCTGGCGATGGTCAGCGGCGCATCACGGCCCGAATGGTCGAAAACCACGGCGAAGGTGCCGGGCTGGCGCGCGAAGACCACCGAGCGTTTCGATATGGGATCGAAGGTGACATCGTGGCCGCGATCGGGCAGATCGATCGCATGCAGGACTTTGCCGGCCTCGGACAGGACGGCAGCGCCAAAGCTGCCGTCGCGTTTGACGAAAGCGGTGGCGAAGACGGCGTCGGCCGAAAGCGTCGTTGCCCAGGCCGATGGCGCCATCGCGGCCATGAAGCCAACGCCTGCAGCTCTCAGGAAATCGCGGCGATCTATCAGCGGGGTTTTCAATTCAGTCCCCATCCAGCGAGGAGAAGCCTGCGGTCAGGCCGAATTCAGCGGTCAACCTGGTCCCGATCAGGGTCGACAGGCTGGAGGTGATCAGCGCGAAATGCTCGAGCTTGTCGCGCAATGCCGGATCGGCAAGCGCCTTGTCGATTGGACCGCTGACGGCCTTGGCGGTGGCGACACCGTTGACCAACTGGATGTGGATCGATTCGGCCATCCAGCGCGCATCGGCCGGCAGGGCGTCGCCAAGTTTCGAGGCCTGGAACAGCGTATCGATGCCGGAGAGATTGCCGGCCAGTGACGCGGTGGTGTTTTGCGAGCGCCAATAGATCGCTTGTTTCGGCTTGTCCGCGTCCGGCTTGCCGCCGAAAAACCCTTTCAGGCGCACGTCGCGCACCATTTCCAGCTCATTGATGAAGACGCCGACCAGTTCCGTCACCGCTTCGTTGCCGTCGCGGTAGAGCGCATTCTGCGGCCCCGGATTGGCCCAAATCGCTGCAAAGCCGTCCGGTTTGTTCCAGGCGGCGCTGACCTCGCCGGCCATGGTTTCGATGTTGCCGGCAACAGCAGTGCCATAGGCGCAGCGGTAGGGATCATCCTTGCCGGCCAGTGCACCGGCGCCGTCGCCGTAAAGTACGAACTCCAGCGCGCCCAGCCCCTGCATGGCGACGCTCTTGCCGGCCAGCTGTGCCGGATCTGTGGCGGTTGGATCCTTCGCCGACAGCGCCGCCTGCACCTGCTTCAGGCCAATGCTCTTGCGATCCGGCCAGAACAGCATGCGTTCCAGCCGGTTGTTCTCCTTGATCGGCCCGAAGCCGATGTTTTCGGCTGACGACCAGGCATAGACGGTGGCGGAGAATTCGGCGCGTGCGGCATCGAGCTCTCCTTGCGAGGGCGTGACGCACAGCTTGCGCATGGATCCGGTCAAGGCTTCCGCATGCTCGTGCAGGCCGGCATAGGCCGGGCGGACGAAGCCATCGATCGCCCGCTGGATGATGTCGGAGGCTTTGACCGCCGCCGACGCAGGGACAACGCCCAGCAGGGCCAGCGGAAGAGCGAAAAACAATGCAGAACGCTTGAACATCACAGTGACTCCAGGAATTTGAGCAATGCGTCACGCTCGGTCGCGTTAGCGGCGGCAAAACGGTCGCGCGCTTTCTGCGCCTC
>NZ_RZRP01000269.1:0-7230 GCF_003997795.1 Mesorhizobium sp. M7A.F.Ca.US.005.03.2.1
CCGCAAAAGCTCGCCGGTGCTCGGATCGAGCCGCCGGTGTCGGAACCAGTGGCGATATCGGCCAGCCTGCCCGCCACCGCCGCCGCCGACCCCGATGAGGAGCCGCCGGTGACGCGGTCGGGTGCCGCCGGGTTCACCGGAAACGAGAAATGCGCATTCTGACCGAACAGCGCGAAGGCGAGCTCGTCGGTCTGCGTCTTGCCGACGAAGCGTGCGCCGGCATCGAGGATCATCTGCACGGCGGGTGCGGTGCGCGAGGCTGCGTGGCTTTCGGCGAATTTTTGCAAATTGCCGCAACCGGTGCGGTAGCCGGCGACGTCGTATATGTCCTTGACGGCCAGCCGCAGGCCGGCCAGCGGGCCAAGCTGGGCATGTGCCACGGGCATCTGGCGAAGATCGAGAAAGGCGTTGAGAGGGCCGTGCGTGCCTGTCATCGTTCGATATCCGGATACGGTTGCCGCAACATTGTTCGACGCCAGAAATTTTACAACCTGCGATACGATTTTTATTGATTGTGAAAGTCTTCGCCCTTATATCGCGCTTGCCCAAAGTCGCACGTGCCTGTGGGTGTCCGCCGATCCTCGAATGGTGAGGGAAATCGGTAAGGTAACTGGAGCCAACCCCTCCAGTCGGTCTAGCGGCCAACCGCCAGCCCGAGGACACCTTGAAGCAACGACGGTGCGGGCCTTTCTGGTGTTCTGCCGGTTGTCCAAAAACCGGGGTTACTGAAGAGGCACACCTTCATTGCCGGCAGTGCGGACGGGTCTCCCATCCAAGCCAAGGCAGACAAAGCGAACCGAGGCCGGGCAAGGCCAAGGTTCACCGCCGCGAGACGGCGCTTCATGGTTCCGGGGTCTCCACCGGCTGGTTCCATGGATTTCCGTCCCGCCTTTGTCCACCGCGAGTTCGCGAGGCCGACAGCCCGCGTCCCGCAGCCTTATTGCGCGCCGAAAGGCGCTGATGGAGAGACCCCGATGGCCACCCAGCGCATCCTTGACTTCCTCGCCACCCGACGTCCGACCGGCCCCTGCCTCGTCGTCGACCTCGATGTCGTGCGCGACAATTTCCGCGCCTTCGAGAAGGCGCTGCCCGATTCCAGGATCTACTATGCGGTGAAAGCAAACCCGGCGCCGGAAATCCTGCGCCTGCTTGCTGCGATGGGCTCGTCCTTCGACACCGCTTCCGTTGCCGAAGTCGAGATGGCGATGGACGCTGGTGCGCCGGCGGACCGCATCTCCTTCGGCAACACCATCAAGAAGGAGCGTGACATCGCACGCGCCTACCAGCTCGGCATCCGCCTGTTCGCCGTCGATTGCGTCGAAGAGGTC
Organism: Mesorhizobium sp. M7A.F.Ca.US.005.03.2.1; assembly: GCF_003997795.1. Classification (NCBI taxonomy): domain Bacteria; kingdom Pseudomonadati; phylum Pseudomonadota; class Alphaproteobacteria; order Hyphomicrobiales; family Phyllobacteriaceae; genus Mesorhizobium; species Mesorhizobium sp. M7A.F.Ca.US.005.03.2.1. The sequence continues at coordinate 1,329 of NZ_RZRP01000269.1, forward strand.
GAGAAGATCGCCCGCGTCGCGCCCGGTGCGCGCGTGTTCTGCCGCGTGCTGACCGATGGCGAGGGCGCCGAGTGGCCGCTGTCGCGCAAGTTCGGCTGCGTGCCGGCGATGGCCGTCGACGTGCTGCGCCATGCCAAGGGGCTCGGCCTCGACGCCTATGGCGTGTCGTTCCATGTCGGCTCGCAGCAGACCGACCTGACCGCCTGGGACCGTGCGTTGGCCGACGCCAAGGTGGTGTTCGCGACGCTCGCCGAGGAAGGCATCGTCTTGAAGATGGTCAATATGGGCGGTGGTTTCCCGACGCGCTATCTGCGTGACGTGCCGGCCGCCCAGGCCTATGGCCAGGCGATCTTCTCGGCGCTGCGCAAGCATTTCGGCAATGCCATTCCGGAGACCATCATCGAGCCGGGCCGTGGCATGGTCGGCAATGCCGGCGTCATCAAGTCGGAAGTCGTGCTGATCTCGAAGAAGGCCGCCAACGACAATGTGCGCTGGGTGTTCCTCGACATCGGCAAGTTCGGCGGCCTGGCCGAGACGATGGACGAGGCGATCCGCTACCCGATCGTCACCGCGCATGACGGCACGGAGACCGCACCTTGCGTGCTCGCCGGCCCGACCTGCGATTCGGCCGACGTGATGTACGAGAAGACGCCCTATCCGCTGCCTTTGTCGCTGACCATCGGCGACGAGGTGCTGATCGAAGGCACCGGCGCCTACACGACCACCTACTCGGCGGTCGCCTTCAACGGCTTCGAGCCTCTCCGATCCTACGTGATCTGACGGCGCTTGCTCAGCGCATTTTCGAACGGCGAACCGGACACAACTTCGCCTGAAAATGCGCTGAGAGAGCCGATCAGATCATCCCAGGTGGGCGACTTTCGTCCACCCGGGCTCGCCTGTGGAACAGATCTCCGCTCGCCAGGGATTACGGAAATGGAAATGCCAGTTGAAATTGGGGGCCACGCACCGGCCTTTGTGATGGTTGCCGAAACCGCCGCCGATGTTGCGGCGCGCGAGGCGTTGCTCGATCGGGCCATGGGGCCGAAGCGCAGGAAAAAGTCGTCGGAGAAGCTGCGGCGTGGCCGGCGGCCCTCGGAAGGCCTGGCCTTCGTCGCCCGCGATGCTTCGGGCGGCGTCGCCGGCACCGTGCGGCTGTGGGACGTCAGGCTGGGCGAGGGCGGTGCGGCCGCGCTGCTGCTTGGCCCGCTTGCCGTCGATCCGTCGCTCAAGAACGCCGGCATCGGCTCGGCCCTGATGCGCCATGCCATCGCCGAGGCGGCACGTCTTGGCCATGCCGCGATCCTTCTGGTCGGCGATGCGCCCTATTACGCGCGCTTCGGCTTCTCGGCCGAGAAGACCGGTTCGCTTGCCATGCCGGGACCCTATGAGCGGCACCGCCTGCTGGCGCTGGAACTGGTGGAAGGCGCGCTTGACGGCGTGCACGGCACGCTGAGGGCGGCCGGCCGCAAGCTGAAGGCGCAGGAATTGATATCGGCGGCCTGAGATACGAAGCCGCCAGCATTTCACGCAAAAACGCCGCCCGAAAAGGCGGCGTTTTTTCGCGATTGGTGGGCGCCACCTTGGGCGCCTGCATGCCTTCAGCCGATCAGCTGGCTGAGCGCCATGGCAACGGTCATGTCGCCTTCGACCTTTATCTTGCCGGTCATGAACGCCATTGTCGGGTTCAGGTCGCCAGCGATCAGCGAATCGAGATCGTCGAGCGAGAGCTTGATGGTGCAGTCGGTGGGTGCATCGGTGTTCGAGACGGTTGCGCCGTCGATGACGATGACGCCGTCGCTGCCGGTGTCGAATTTCACGGAACGATCGAACCCGCTGCTGGCCACGCGCGACTTGATCTTCTCGGCAATCTCCTGAACGCTCACGCTGTTCTCCTTGTCTGGTTGCATCTGTCTCGCAACGGCGCTTCGATCCAGCCGAAGCCCGTGCCGCGGTTTCGCGATCACGGTCGCTGCCGCATATAGCTTTGGGTTGACGTTTACGTCAACGCGAATTCAGGCGGTTGGTTCCTGCCGTTGCGGCAGGCGAGCCTGGAGGAGGCCGGGAATGCGAGCCCGGCAACTCAGTGTTCCTTGAACGCCTTGGTCATTTCGCTCGCCGTCTCGCTTTTCTTGCGGCGCAGCCAGTTGTCGCGGATTTCGTCCTTCGACAGGAAATTGACCTGGTCGATCAGAACCTCATGCACCAAAGGCGCCCCGACACGCGTGTTGACGGTATCGCGGATCGCGGCGCGGAAGGCATCGAGATCGATCGTCGCCTTGTTGGTGAAGTCGATCTGCGGATTGGAATAGAGGTAGGAATAAACCTGGTCGGTGATCAGCGCTTCGGCGGGAATGGACAGTTTCTTGATCTGCTCGGGTTCGACCGTGTAGACAAGCTTGGTCAGGAAATAGCCGCCGATCTCGGAATCGCGGATCAGCGGCACCGAAATGATGTCGGTCTTGACGTAGTCGAGGCCGCCCAGCATCGGCTTCGGCGTTTCGCCGACACCGCGCTCGCCGGCCGCCTGGAAAGAATAGAATACGGCGCCCAGCGTTGCGGCGCAGATCCAGACGGCGATGGCGATGACCTTGATCATCGGGCCTTGTCAGTCCCTTGGTCAGTCCCTTGCAATGGCAACGCGGCACGGCGCCGTTGCCGAGGCAGGATCTCCGATGTGTCGCCTGTGTTCGCCATCACGCCTTTATCCAGCCGAACTCGCCGGCGGAATAGGTGCCGTCGGTCTCGGCGCGCTGGATGGCGTGCCGCAGCAGGCTGGCGACTTCGTTGACCGCGCTGAGATGCGCCAGGATCGCCGCTTCGTTCTTCGCCAGCTTCTGGCGCAGCCGGGTCAGGCCCTCGCGGTGCTGCTCGAGGAATTCGGCTTCGCTGCCGCCCTTCATGGCGCGGGTCAACTCGTAGAGGTAGCGGCTCTTGCGGGCGTTCGATGCCTTGAGATCATAGTTGGTGGCGTTGCGGATGCCTGCCGTCTCTTCCTCGACCACTTCCTCGATGCGGCCGATGATGGCGGCGAGATTGCCGGGCCGCGCGAACGGGATCGGCGCTTCCGATGTGGTCGTGCGTGCTGGCAGGTTGGGGGTGGATTCCGAAAAGTCGGCCATGGCGTTTCCCAGTTTAGATCTTGATATTTGTTTTTATGGTCGTCTCGTCACCGGTCATCGATCCCGCAGCCTTGCGCTGCAATTGATGGACCAGCGAGGTCGACAGGCTGTTTTGCTGGTCGACCTCGGTCTTTTCCGGCCCGCCCGAAACCGGACCGACGGGCACGACGCGCTTGCCTTCGAGATAGTGGTCGGCGAGCATCGATTTGGCGATGCCGATGCCGCCGCGTTCGGCCATTACGTCGGCCACCCGCTCTGCAAGCTGCGATTTCCACATGTCGCCGGCCAGGCCCTTGCCGTAGACGCCCTCGGTGTCCTTGGGCAGCATGTTCTGGATGAAGGTCTGCAGCACCATCGCCTCGAACTTCTTGAATTTCTTGGCCGGGTCGGTTGCGGCGGCGGCCTTGTCGGCTGTGGCGCGCGACAGGATCGCGCCGGCATCGACGGAAGCGGCTGTGTCGAGTGAAAATGTGCCCGTAGCGCCGCCGGCCCGCTTTGCCAGCGCGGCGCGGGCGGTCTCGATATCCGCCGGGTCGACGGCTCGGGCCACATCCATAACGATGTCGCTGGGTGGAGAAATCGCCAAGAAAGTCCGCCTTTTACCGGTTTTCCCTGACCAGACCATGCCTCAACAAGCTTGTGGCAGGCTTGCGGGAAGGAGAGGGAGCGGAGTGCGGGGGATCGGATCGAAGCTGCCGGCCGAGGGGCGGATTTCCGCCTCAGCCTCACTCCTTGACCGCCCCCGTCATCGAGGAGACGTAGTGCTCGACAAAGAATGAATAGAGCACCACCACCGGCAGGGAGCCGATCAGCGCGCCTGCCATCAGGGCTCCCCATTCATAGACGTCCGAACGTACCAGCTCGGTAAGCACGCCGACCGGCACGGTTTTGTTTTCGGACGACTGGATAAAGGTCAAGGCGTAGATGAATTCGTTCCATGACAGGGTGAAGGCGAAGATGCCGGCGGAGATCAGGCCGGGCACCGACAGCGGCAGAACTATCTTGGTCAGGATTTGCCAGCGGCTCGCTCCGTCGATCAGCGCGCATTCTTCCAGTTCGAAGGGTATCGAGCGGAAGTAGCCCATCAAGAGCCACGTGCAGAATGGAATGAGGAACGTCGGATAGGTGAGGATCAGTGCGAACGGCGTATCGTAAAGGCCGAGGTTGAACACCATTACCGACAGTGGAATGAACAGAATCGAGGGCGGCACGAGATAGGCCAGGAAGATCGCCAAGCCGACCTGCCGCGCCCCGGAAAACCGCAAGCGCTCGATCGCATAGGCAGCGAACACCGCCGCCAGCAGCGACAGGAAAGTTGAGGCGGTCGAGATGATGATCGTGTTGAGGAGCCAACCCGGATAGGACGTCTCGAAGAGCAGATACCGAATATGCTCGAGCGTCGGATGGACGACCCAGAACGGGTTGAAATTGGCATAATCCGTCATCTCGAGATTGGGTTTCACCGCCGTGATCGTCATCCAGTAGAACGGGAACAGCAGCACGATGACGAAGATCAGGAGCGGCAGATAAACGGTCACCACGCGCCGGGGCAGGCTCTGAAGATAGCCCATGCCGCCTTCATCCGTGTTCGGACGGTTGCTCGTTTCGATCGCGGCCATGTCAGTCTCCACCGCCCTGCTGCCATTTACGACGTTGCAAGCCGAAATAGCTGAAAAGGATCGCCGCAAGCAGGAACGGGATCATCGCCACCGCGATCGCGGCTCCCTCGCCAAGCTGGCCGCCGGAAATGCCGCGCTGGAACGAGAGCGTCGCCATCAGATGGGTGGCATTCACCGGCCCGCCGCGAGTCAGCACATAGATCAGCTGGAAATCGGTGAAGGTGAACAGGACCGAAAAGGTCATGGTGATGGCGATGATCGGCGTCAGCAACGGCAGCGTCACATAGCGGAACAACTGCCAACGGCTGGCGCCGTCGAGCGTCGCGGCCTCGTAAAGCGATTGGGGAATCGTCTGCAGGCCGGCCAGCAGCGTGATGGCCACGAAAGGAATGCCGCGCCAGACATTGGCGGCGATCACCGAGGCGCGTGCGTTCTCCGGATCGCCAAGGAAATTGATGCGGTGGTCGATCAGTCCCATCTGCTGCAGCGCCCAGGAGAGGATGGAGAACTGCGAATCGTAGATCCACCAGAAGGCGATGGCCGAGAGCACCGTCGGCACCACCCACGGCAGCAGGACAATCGCGCGGAAGAACGATTTGAAGGGAAGGTTCTGGTTGAGGAGGAGCGCCAGCCAGAGGCCGAGCGCGAATTTCAGGATCGAAGCGCTGATCGTGTAGAGCAAGGTGTTGAAGACGGAGAGCCAGAAGACGGCGTCGCTCCACAGATATTCATAGTTTTCGATGCCGATGAAGATGCCGGGGCGGCCGATGCGGGCGTCGGTGAAGCCGAGCCAGACGCCGAGCCCCAGCGGATAGGTCAGGAAGACAAGCAGCAGTGCAGCCGCCGGAAGCATGAAGCCGAAGCCAAGTGCGTTCCGGCTTTCGCTCCAGCGCGATAGAATCCGTGAGAAGATCGAAGATCGCGGCTGGATAGCAGCTGACGGCACGGCCATGGGTCGGCTCCTGCTGAGGTCTCATTGATCGGCCGGATCGGCCACGATGCAATCCGAAGCCAGCCGGGCAGCCGCGCTGCCCGGCTGAACCGGCTCAAACGCGATAATAGCGATTTGCCCGCTTCTCGGCCTCTTCCATTGCCTCTTGTGGCGTCGCCTGGCCGGTCACCGCTTTGGCGAACATATCGACCAGCACGTAGTCGGCCATGGTT
>NZ_RZRP01000026.1:0-18705 GCF_003997795.1 Mesorhizobium sp. M7A.F.Ca.US.005.03.2.1
TCGTAGAAGCGCGGGATCAGGTGCGATAACCATCGACGGCCAGGACATCCGCAAGGTGACGCTGCAATCGTTGCGCAAGGCGGTCGGCGTCGTGCAGCAGGACGCGTTCCTGTTCACCACCTCGATCGAGAACAACATCGCCTACGGCAATCCCTGGGCGCGCGAGACCCGCATCGGGCAGGCAGCCGAGTACGCCCAATTGCACAATTACATCATGGGCCTCCCAGCCGGTTACACCACAGTCGTCGGCGAGCGCGGCGCGCCGCTTTCCGGTGGCCAGCGGCAGCGCCTGACCATCGCCCGCAGCCTGATGCTGCGGCCGTCCGTGCTGGTCTTCGACGATTCCACCGCGGCCATCGACGCCGGCACCGAACAGCGTATCCGGGCAGCGATGAAACGCTTCGCCAGGGATCGCGTGACACTCATCATCTCGCACCGGCTGAGTTCGCTGATGCATGCCGACCAGATCCTGTTCGTCGAGGGCGGCCGGATCGTCGAGCGCGGCACGCATGAGGAGTTGCTGGCGCTCGGTGGACGCTACCGCGCGCTCCATGACCTGCAGTTGCGGCCGGACGATGAGCGGCCCGTGGCGGGAGCCGCGTGATGCAGACACCGGCCGACGACGAGAAGGAAGACACCAGCGGGCCACCGACAAAGGCGGTCGTGGGCTCGCACCGCGACGACGAAGAGGTCTTCGGCAAAGCTTATGACCCGCGCATCGTGCGGCGTATCTGGAGCTTCGTGAGGCCTTATCAGAACCGGATTTTCATCTCAGTCGCCGCGGTGCTGGTGTTCACGCTGACGCAACTGGCGATCCCGCTGGTCATCCGCTACGCCATCGACCACGGCATGACGGCTGGCAAGCTCGACCAATCGGTGATGATCGCCGCGATCAGCGCTTTCGCCGTGATCATCCTGATCAACTATGCTGCCAGCTATGTGCAGGAAAGCGTCGTCGGCAAGGTGGCCGAAAACGTGCTGTCGGACCTGCGCCGCGCCATGTTCAGCCATCTGCAACGGGTCTCGCTGAGCTTCATGGACAAGACCGAGGTCGGGCGGCTGATGTCGCGCCTGCAGGGCGACGTCAATTCGATGCAGGAATTCCTCGAAACATCGGTGATGTCGGTAGGCGACATCGTGCTGTTGTTCGGCATTGTCAGCGTGCTTTTGTGGCTCGATTTCCGGCTGGGCCTGCTGACGCTGTCGACCATGCCGGTGCTGTTCATCGTGCGCCTTTTCTGGCTGCCGCGCGCCAAGGTCGCCTTCATGGCCGCGCACGAAACCAACTCGATCGCCAACGGCGCACTGGCCGAAGGCATCCATGGCGTGCGCACGGTGCAGAGCCTCGAGCGCCAGCACGTCAATTTCGACCTCTACGACGAAAAGGTGCTGGCCAACCTCAATGCCCATTTGAGGTCGGCGAAATACGCGCAGGTAATGGTGCCGATCGTCGACACGCTGACCGGCATCGCCATGGCAACTGTCATCGTCGTCGGCGGGTCGATGGTGCTCTCGCACAGCCTCGACATCGGCGTCATGGTGGCGTTCCTGTTCTACATCCAGCGCTTCTTCGACCCGATCCGCTCGCTGACCATGCAGTACAGCGTCATGCAGCGCGCCATGGCTTCGGGCCAGCGCATCTCCGAAGTGCTCGACGTACCGGTCGACGTCAGCGACAGGCAAGGTGCGGTGGCGCTGTCGCGCGACATGGACGGCTCGGTCGAGTTCAGGAACGTCACTTTCGGTTATAGGCCGAACCAGCCGGTGCTGAAGAACATCTCCTTCCGCGTCAATCCGGGCGAGACCGTGGCCCTGGTCGGTCCGACCGGATCGGGCAAGTCGAGCTCGATGGCGCTGGTGCACCGCTTCTACGATGTCTGGTCGGGTGAGGTTCTGGTCGGCGGCCATGATGTGCGTGACCTGACCCAGGATTCGCTCGGCGATCAGGTCGCGATGGTGCTGCAGGAGCCGTTCCTGTTTTCCGGCTCGGTGCTGGAAAACATCCGCTACCACAAGACATCAGCCAGCCGCGAGGAGGTGGTCCGAGCCGCACAAGCCGTCGGCGCGCACGATTTCATCGAGAACCTGCCAGATGGCTACGATACCGAACTCGAGCAGCGCGGCGGCAATCTCTCGCTGGGCCAGCGCCAGCTGATCAGCTTCGCGCGCGCGCTGGTGGCGGATGCAAAGATCCTGGTGCTCGACGAAGCCACGGCCAGCATCGATTCCTACACCGAGATGCTGATCCAGAAGGCGCTGATCACGCTGCTGGAAGGCCGCACCGGGCTGGTCATCGCCCACCGTCTGGCCACTATCCGCGGCGCCGACCGCATCATCGTGCTGCAGAACGGCGAGATCGTCGAAAGCGGCAACCACGAACAGCTGATGGCAAGAAAAGGCCTCTACGCCCGCCTCTACAACATGAACTACGCCTCGTTCGACGACATTTCCGAAGGCGAGCTGGAACTGGACGCGGCAGTCGGCAAGGCGACGTGATTGGACCTGCAAACGACCGCAGGCGCCTAGGCCATTTCCGGGCGTCTTGACCCCTCGCGGATGGCCTTGTGCACGCCGCGTTGCAGATCCATGAATACAGGGCTTTCCATCACCTCTTCGCGGCGCGGGCGCTCGATATCCACGTTGAATGTCTGCGTGATACGTCCCGGGCCGATGCCCATGACGACGATGCGGTCCGACAGATAGACGGCCTCCTCCACATCATGGGTGACAAACAGGACGGTCAACCTGTGTTCCTCCCAGATCTGGGTCAGCAATTCCTGCATCTGATGCCGGGTCAAGGCATCGAGCGCGCCGAAGGGCTCGTCCATCAACAGCATCTTGGGCCGGTAGGAAAGCGCGCGCGCAATGGCGACGCGTTGTTTCATGCCGCCCGAGAGTTCGGCCGGATAGCGGTCCGCACTACCAGACAGCTTGACGAGTTCGAGATGCTCCAGCGCGATCCTGCGGCAGGTCGGGCGATCGTAACCAGCGGCCTTGAGGGCAAACTCGATGTTCTGCCGCGCCGTCAGCCAGGGAAGCAGCGTGTAGGACTGAAAGACGACGCCACGGTCGAGACCAGGCTGCAGGATCGGCGCGCCATCGATGCTGAGATCGCCCGCGTCGAAGTCCTGCAGTCCGGCCACGATCGACAGCAGCGTGCTCTTGCCGCAGCCCGACGTGCCGACCAGGGAGACGAACTCGTTGTCGGCAAGATCGAGGTTGATATCGCGCAGTACTTCCGTGCGCCGCTCGCCCGTGCCGAAGCTCTTGTGGAGACCGGCGATCCGCAATTTGGGGCTCATCGGCTGGACCTCATTGCGAGCGGCCCTCTTGCTTGAACAGCACCTTTTCCAGCGCCTTCATCACCTGGTCGGTGATGAGGCCGAGCAGGCCGAGCAGCAGGATGTAGCCGATGATGGTGTTGGTCTGGAAATAGCGCTGGGACACGGTGATGCGATAACCGAGCCCCGAAGTGGCGGCGACGAGTTCGGCCAGCACCAGCCAGGTCCATGCCCAGCCCAGGCTGATGCGCAGCGTATCCCAGATGCCCGGCAAGGCACTGGGCACGACGATGCGCGTCAGGATCTTGCGATCCGGCAGGCCTAGCGTGCGCCCAAGGCCGATGAAATCGGCTGGAACCCGTTTTACATTGTCCATGATCATCAGCACCTGCTGGAAGAACGTGCCGATAAAGATGATCAGGAATTTCTGCGAATCGCCGGTGCCGGCCCACAGGATGGAGAGCGGCACGAAAGCGACGACCGGCATGTAGCGGATGAAATCCACCAGCGGCTCGATGGCCGCTTCCCAGGAACGGAAACTGCCGATCAGCACGCCGATCGGTATCGACAGGGCCGAGGCGATGAGGAAGCCGATGGAGATACGGTACATCGAGGCTTTGAGGTCCAGCCACAACGTGCCGTCGGCCGCGAGCTTGGCGATCTGCATAGCGACGCTGCCCGGCGATGGCAGGAAGATCGGCTTTACCAACCCCAGTCCGGTCGCCGCCCACCAGGCAAGGCCGAGCCCGACGAACACGGCCACCGCGATCACCAGGAAGCGCGACCTGGCGATGGGCACGCCGATGCCGGAGGATCGGCGACGCCTCGCCTGTTTCGTGGGACGAGCCGGATCCGTTTGAGCGGGACGCTCCCCGGGCATCTGCGTCACCACCGCGATCCGGCCTTGGTCATTCCGCCGCCTTGACGAATGACGGGTCGATCATCTGCTCCGGCGTCACATCGGCCTGCAGCAGCTTGGCGTTCTTGGCGGCGGCTTCGACATCGGCGAAGGTCTTGGTGGTGAAATCACCGGTCAGCGCCGCCTTGTTTTCGGCGAGTGAGTAGTAACGCACGCCGTCAAAGGCGGTGTTGAGGTCCTTGACGTCCGAACCGACAGCCTTGGCGATGATGGCGCGCCCACCGGGCGTATCGGCATTGTAGTCCTTGAGCGCTGCGTCCCAGCTCTTGATCATGGCCAGCACTTGGCCGGGCCGCGACTTGATCACCTCGTCACGCACCACCAGCACGTCGCTGATCAGGCCGGGATCCTCGCCGGCGGTGAACAGCAGCTTGAGGTCCTTGTTCTGCGCCATGGCGACGGTGAGGTACGGTTCATACGTCACCGCGACCGGCACCTGGCCGGCGATCAAGGCGCTGCCGGCGTCGGACGCAGGCATCGGAACCGGTTTCACATCGTCGATCGACATGCCGTTCCTGGTGAGCGCGTATTTGAGCAGGATGTCGCTCGTCGTGCCTTCCTCGAAGGCCACCTGCTTGCCCTTGAGGTCTGCGATGGAGGTGACGTCCTTGCCGGCGATGATCGCGTCGGCGGTCATGGAGACGTCGAGCAGCAGCACGATCTTCACCGGCAGGCCGGCCGCAACCATGCCCATCGCCGTGTGGGTGGCGATGTTGGCGGCGTCGAGCTGGCCGCTTGCAAGTGCTGCATTGATGTCCTTGTCCTCGGCGAAGTTGACGATCTGGACGTCGCTCAGCCCGTTCGTCTTGAACAGGCCCTTGGCCTCGGCGACATGCCACTGGCCATAGCCGAGCCAGGGCTCGATGCCGATCTTGAACGCTCCTGCCTCGGGCGTGGTGGGAATGGCCGCATCGGCCGCGTAGGCCGCCGGGGCGGCGGCGAGCCCGATGGCGGCGGCCATCACGAGCGCGCGAAATTGTCCTGTTAGGTTACGCATCATCCTTGTTCCCCTTGATGATCGGACCGCTTTTTCTGACTGAGGTAGCCGGTCCGGTGAGACTGCGGGTTTCTGCTCTTGCGGCACTGTGCCTCGGCGTCTTACCTGCCACTTCATGGTGAAGTGCGCGGATATTTCAGCGTCAGCGGGAGCGGATGTCAAGACTAAAATACATACATGCATATACAAGTTGGAAAGACTCAATTTTTACGCTCTCCGGGATCGATCCGGTCTAGAAAATCGGTCACCCGATCGGTTCCGGCAACAGGTTCGCTGCCGACCATGACCGCCACCGAAAAGGCAATAAGGGAAGAAACCGGCGTGTGGCTGCGTGCGCCGGCGCGCAGGTTCATGACCAGCGTCGGCGACAGGAAGAGACCGGCCCGGAGCACCGCGCGCCAATCGGCCGGCAGCATGCCGCGCCGTTTGAGCTCAAGCAGCAGTGGCCGCCACAGCGCTGTGGCCTTGACCTCCAGCAGGTCGCGGCGGACGGGGCTCAGGTCCCAGTCCGTGTCGACATGGAGCAGGTTTCCGTCCAGCCGCGCATGGGCGCGAAAAGCCTCGGTCGCGGTCGCCGGATCATAGAGCCAGAACGGGTGGGCGAAGATGTTGTGGAACGTCGCCTTCACCTCCGCCAGCAGCGTCGGGATATGCGAGCCTGCAAAGGCAGGATCGAAGAAGGACAGCTCCGCCCTCCCCGCCTTCGCCGTGTACCAGACATTGGCGTTGTGGGCGTCGCCATGCGCGACCACGCCGCCTGCATCGGTAAGCCGGTCCGGCCGCAAGCGCACAGCGGCGGCATCGAAAAGCTCACCGACGCTGTCGGTGTACTGCTCGCCATTGATGACGAATTTCAGCCGGGAAAACCTATCCCAATCCAGCTCGGCACCGGGAAAGACGAACGGCTTGCCGACATAGAAATCGGCCAGCCGGCCGCCTGGCGGCAAGCGCGTGTCGGCATCGATCAGCCGCTCATGAAACAGCCTGTGGATCGGTTCCGCCGCCACGTCCTCGACGGTTACCGGATGCAGCGTTTCGAGATAGACCTTGAGCAGCCTGGCCGACAGGTCGCGCTCGGCAAGAACGGCTTCTCGCCGTTTGCCGGCGTCGTCCTGCGCATCCAGCGCGAACAGCACATCCGAAAACCTCGGATCCGTGCGCCGGCGATAGACAAGGATCTGCTCGCCCGGTTGGACCGACATATGCACGGGTTGATCAACCGGCAGGCCGGCGCGCGACAGAATCTCGGCGCGGTAATACTCGCCCGTCATCGCCTCTTCCCGCTCCTCCTGATGGAACTTGAAGAAGTAGGCCTTGCCGTCGTCCTCGAAGAAGCCGTTCAACGAATTGAGGCTGTATTTATCGAAGTTGATGCGGACATTGCGGGGACGCATCGCGAACAGGTCGCCCAGCAATGCCGCCAGCGCGCTTTGTGCTTCGGCAACATCATGCTGCGCGAGTGCCCGGATCCGCGCCGTGCGGCTCGGCGCCGGCGTCATCTGTCGCTCTTGCATTCGACCTGCTTCCGTCAGCTGCTTTTTGAAGGGGAATAGCGGCTGCCGAGCGAGTAGCGGCTGCCGGCATAAGTCAGCTTGCTGATCGTCGCCACCACCGCGCCCGTCCATGTCCGGCGGTGCAGGAAAAGGCAGCAGGCGCCGACATCGATGCCCAGATGCCGCGCCGTCTCGGCATCCGCCGGGATGGCGGAAATGATATGCTCGACCTCGGTCACCGGGGTTTTCTGCATGAGGTAGTCATAGGTCGCCGTCTTCGAAAAATCCTGCTTGTCATAGTCGGGGATAAGGCTCGGATTGACGAAGCGCTCTTCGAGTTGCACCGGCAGATCGTTCTCGAAATTGACGACGACGGAATGATAGATCGAGACGCGCTTTGGAAATTCGAACGACAGCGCCAGCTCTTTTGTCGGCATGATGGTTTCGAGGACGAGGACTTCGGAACGATGTCTGTTGCCGCGCTCGACGATCTCGGCTGCGATGTTGTTGATCTCGATCAGCGTCGACTGTGGCCGCGGTGGCGCGATGAAGGTTCCCACACCTTGCAGGCGGATCAGAAACCCGGCCGAGGTCAATTCTCTGAGCGCCCGGTGAACCGTCATCCGCGAGACGCCGAGTGAAGCGACCAACTCATTCTCGGACGGCAGCTTGCGATCTTTGCCCCACCGGCCCGTTCCGATGTTTGCCAGGATGTAGTCCTTCACCTTCTCGTAAAGAGGGCTGGCGGTGTCGGGCAAAGTGATCATTTCAAAAGTCCTTTCCGGCGATTCATCGGAAATCACGACTCGACAGGTTGCCGCATGCGGATAATTGTTTTCAAGCCGTCGCTGCGCCCCGCCAACAGCCGCTCATAGGCAGCCGGAATGTCATCCAGGCCGATCTCCTGGTCGATCAGCGCCAGCAGCGGTTCGCTCAATTCACCCAGCATCCGCACGGCCTCGGGCAGTTCGTCGGCAAAGGCATGGCATCCCAGCAACCCGATTTCGCGTTCGACCAGCGTATTGGGATCAATGTCGAGGCGGCCGTGGAAGATGCCGACCATGGCGATCGTACCGCCGGGATCGAGAACGCCGAGCAGCTGATTGAGCGCCGCGACGCTGCCGGTCGCCTCGATGGCCGCGAGCAGCGGGGCATTGGCAGTTGCGGCGGCAACGGCGTCCCGGCTCAGATCGACGATCCGGGCACCCGTCACCCGCGCCACCCGGGCACAGCGGCTCTGGTTGCGGTCGGCGATCAGCACGGTGCCGGCGAAGGTCCGCGACAACAGCAGGGCGGCAAGACCGCCGATCGGCCCGCAACCGACGACCAGCACGGAGCCTGTCGTTTTCGGCAGGCGCCGCACCGCGTGCAGCGCCACCGCCAGCGGCTCGGCCATTGCCGCGACCCGCTCGTCGAGCCCGGCACCGATGATATGCAAAAGCCGTGCAGGCAGCACCGCCTGTTCGGCAAAACCGCCGTCGCAGACCTCTCCGACGAAGCCCAGTGACGCGCAGAGATGACGCCTGCCGGCTTGGCATTGCGCGCAGTCTCCGCACCAGAAGCGGGAATCGGCGACAACCCTGTCACCGATAGCGAAGGCGTCGACGCCCGCGCCGATGGCGGTCACCGTGCCGGTGAGTTCATGGCCGGCCGTCGAAGGCGACCGGCTTATCCACTGTCCCGTGCGGAAATTGTGCAGGTCCGAACCGCAGATGCCGGCGGCATCGACCCTCAGCTTCACCCAGCCTGCATCCGGCGCGCCCGGCGTCGCGATGTCTTCGACGCGCAGATCGCCGGGCCCGTAAAGTCGTGCCGCCTTCATCGCGATCGGTTCCGCTTAGCCGGCAAGATAGCGGTCGCGGATCTCCGAGACCGCGTTCTCATGCGAGCTGAAGCCCTCGTAGCGGGCGAGCCTGCGGGCGTGCAGAGCGAGTTCCGGATAGGCCACCGAGGTGACATAGCCGACCGACGAGCGCTTGACGAAATCCGTCACCGAAAGCGGCCCGTAGGTCCGCGCCCAACGGCTGGTCGGCAGCACCGCATTGGGTCCAAGCACGAAATTGGCCAGCGTCACCGGCGTGTGCGGCCCCATCAGGATTTCAGCCGCCTCCGTGATGCGCCCGAGATGCGCGAACGGCTCCTTCGACAGGATCTCGAGATGTTCGGGCGCATAGTCGTTGATGAAGCGGTAGCTGTCTTCCAGCGACGCGGTCAGCACGATGCCACCGCGCTTGCCGGTCAGCACCGCGCGTGAAAACTCGACACGCTGCTCGGTCATCCGCGACCAGTGCTCCGGGATTGCAGCCAATGCGGCTTCGGCGATCTTGCGGCTGTGCGTCACCAGATAGGCCGAAGAATCCGGCCCGTGTTCGGCTTCGATCAACAGGTCGAGCGCAGCAAGCCCGCCGTCGACGCTGTCATCGGCAAAGATGATTGCTTCGGACGGCCCGGCCGGAAGGCCTGTGTTGATGACCGACGACAGCACGCTCTTGGCCGCCACCACCCAGGGGCTGCCGGGGCCGACGATCTTGAGCGCGGGCTTCACCGTCTCCGTGCCGTAGGCGACGGCGGCAACTGCCTGAGCGCGGCCGCATTTGTAGACGGTTCCGACGCCAGCGAGGCGTGCGGCGACCAACGTTGCCGCGTCCACCGAACCATCCGATGTCGGCGGCGTCACGATGGCGATTTGCGGCACGCCGGCAATCACCGCCGGCACCGACGTCATCATCGTCACCGATGGGAAAGCACCCTTGCCGCGCGGCACGTAGAGCGCAACGGAAGCGATCGGCGTGTACCGGTCGCCGGCATAGGCGCCCGGCCGGACTTCCTTGAGCCACATCGTTTCCGGCTTCTGCTCCTCATGGAAATGCCTGATGTTGTCGATGCCGAACTGGATGCTCTCGACGACGTCCTTTTCCACCTTGTCGAACGCCGCGTCGAACTCGGCTTCCGACACCTGCAGCTCGCCCTCGGCGACATTGGCCTTGTCGAGTTCCCTGGCGAAGCGGATCAAGGCGGCGTCGCCTTCGTCCTTGACGGCCTGGATGATCGGCCGGACCTTCTCGACGAAGACCGTCAGATCGGCCTCGGCGCGCTTCAGCAGACTGGCGCGCTGGTCGGCATCGATGGATGACAAATCGTGGAAGCTGATGTCGGACATGGCTGCTCGTTCTCCTGGAACTCTTGGAACGCAATGACGGCTGGCGCAGGCCGGCCATATGCTGCGGGCCGACAGGTCGACCCTGAACAAGGATCAAAGCCGTCGAGAGGCTTCACTTGGGCAAAAGTATATACATGTCTATGTGACGGTCGCCAGCGATTTTTCCATCATCCTTCCCGTCGAAACTACCGAGATAAACCTGCCTCATCAGATCGAGGCGAGAAAGCCGCCATCGACCGGAATGGACTGGCCGGTTATGTAGGCCGCCGCATCCGAAGCGAGGAACACGGCGATGCCATGCAGGTCGGAGAGATCACCGAAACGCCGCTGCGGGATCTTGGCCAGCATGGAGTGCTGCCATGCCTCGTTGTTGTAAAAAACGTCCGTCATCGCCGTCCTGAAATAGCCCGGCGCGATGGCGTTGACCCTTATGCCAAGCTCCGCCCACTCGGCCGCAAGCGCCCGCGTCATGCCGAGCAGGCCGGACTTCGACGAGCCATACGGCACCGCGGTTGGGATTCCGACTTCCGACGTCAGCGAGCACAGGTTGATGATGGTGCCGGGACGGCCGGCGTCGCGCATCTGCCGCGCGGCGGCCTGGGCGCAGAAGAACGCTCCCTTCAGATTCGTGTCGACGATCCTGTCCCACAGCGCCTCGTCGACATCGAGCGAGGGCCGCACCTCCTCCATCCCGACATTGTTGACGAGAATGTCGAGACCACCAAGCAGGCTGGCAGCCTCGTTGGTGGCTGCGCGGCAGCGGCCGACATCGGTGACGTCGAGAGCGACGGCATGCGCCACCCCACCGGCCGCGCGGATGGCGACCGTCGTGTGCTCCAGCGCGGCCAGGCTGCGCGCCGTGACCGCGACGTCGGCGCCGGCAGCACTCAGCGCTTCGGCGATGCTGCGCCCGATGCCACGGCTGGCGCCGGTGACAAGCGCCTTCCTGCCGGAGAGATCGAAGAGAGAAGCGTTGCGCATGTGATCCTCCTGGTCGGTGTCGGTTTCCGCTTCGGCGTAGAGACTATCAGGTCAGCTTACATATACAAGCATATACAAAGCATTTCAGCTGCGGTACGGATGACGAAATCCACCGCAGAGGAGCCAGCCCGTGTCGAAAGCCTCGGATATGGTCCGCACCGAAGTCAACTGCCTGTCGCCCTACAATTCCGGACTGACCATTGACGAGGTGCGGAAACGATACGCACCGGCCAGAATCGCCAAACTGGGCTCGAACGAAAACCCGCTCGGGCCCAGCCCGAGCCTCGCCGCCACGATGCATGCCGGCTCCGAGATGTTCCGCCTCTATCCGGACCCTGCCGGGCGCAAGCTGCGCCAGGCGATCGGCGACAAATATGCCGTCGCCGAGGACCAGATTATCCTCGGCAACGGTTCCGAAGATCTTCTCTCCGTCATCAGCCGCGCCGTGTTGCGGCCGGGCGACGCCGTCGTCACGCTCTATCCGTCGTTTCCGCTGCATGAGGACTACACGACGTTGTGGGCGCTACCGTCAAGCGCGTTGTCGTCAACGACGATCTGACCATCAATGTCGATGCGCTGGTCGAGGCGGTGCGCGAACGGCCGCGCATGCTGCTGTTCTCGAACCCGATGAACCCCGTCGGCAGCTGGCTCTCCGGCGGCGATCTGTCGAGGGTTCTGGATGCGACGAGCGACGAGACGCTGATCGTCATCGACGAAGCCTATGCCGAATATGCCAAGGGCGACGACTATGCGTCATCCCTGCCCTACCTGGGAAAGCTCGACCGGCCCTGGATCGTGCTTCGGACCTTTTCCAAGGCGTTCGGCCTGGCCGGATTGCGGATCGGCTTCGGCATCGTCGGCGACCCGGAGCTGCGCGCGCTGCTGGACCGCGTCCGCACGCCTTTCAACGCCAACGGCATGGCCCAGGCCGCAGCATTCGCGGCGCTGGCCGATGACGAACACCTCGCCAGGGTCGTAGCTCTGGCCAGGGCGGAGAGAAAACGCGTCGAGACTTTCCTGGCGAGCAAGGGCCTCGACGTCGCCGCCTCCAGAGGCAATTTCCTGTTCTTCAACTGCCGGCAGGATGCCTCCGTCTTCGTCGAAGGCCTGCTGCGGCAAGGGGTCATCGTCAAACCGTGGAAGCAGCAGGGCTTTGACACCTATGTGCGTGTCAGCATCGGCTCGACTTCGGAAAACGACCACTTCATGGCCGCTCTGTCGGCGCTGTTGTGAATGCACGTCTGGGCGGATCGCTCCGCGCTTGGGAGCCGATCGCTGCCGCCCTATTTCGCCCAAGGCCTTGACCGACGCTTGGCTTGGCTGCCGTGCGGATCGTCGATGACCACAGCGTATTTATTTGGCTTCGGACCAGCCGCAGGCCTTAACTTTCGCAGCGTGGGTTTTTACATCCGAGGGGTCTGCAAACGATCGACGCTTGAGGAGGCTCCCTTGCAGCAGCCAGATGACATAGC
Organism: Mesorhizobium sp. M7A.F.Ca.US.005.03.2.1; assembly: GCF_003997795.1. Lineage (NCBI taxonomy): Bacteria > Pseudomonadati > Pseudomonadota > Alphaproteobacteria > Hyphomicrobiales > Phyllobacteriaceae > Mesorhizobium > Mesorhizobium sp. M7A.F.Ca.US.005.03.2.1. The sequence goes on from NZ_RZRP01000026.1 coordinate 12,304, forward strand.
CGCCCGCCGATTGGGCATTCTCATCGAGCAATATGTGGAAGCGCGTAAAAAGCGCTATGACTATGTGTCGACCGAGCAGGCCTATCGGGCCATCCGGCAGGTCCTCAAACCCGCCATTCCCGATCGCGAGCTCGACGACATGGTCGCCTCACTTGCCGTCAAGAACGGCCTGGCGGTCGTCTTCGATCGTCAAACCAAAGCATCGGCCGATGATGTTCCGAGGCCAAGCCCCTAGATCGACGCACATCTGCCGGTGCCGGGCGCCATATCAACGCGGGGCCAAACGCATCGTTCGGCCCCGCATCGATGTGCATCGCCGGAGGAACCTGCGACACACCTGCGCCGTGGGCCTGTGTGCCGCAAGCCGACGGGCGTGGTGGCTTCAAGCGGCGGTGCTGACCTGGCCCGGCTCGAGGATCGACTTGACCTTGTCGGCGACGGCGCGTCCCAGATCGGCGTTGTTTGCGGCGGTGAAATGAATTCCGTCGACACCGTCCGTGGTGAGGTAATCGCCGGCATTGAGGAAATCGATCTTCATGAAATCCGCCATCGCCTTATACTGCCTGGCCAGGTCCCTGGATTTTTCGTGCCCGCCGCCGAACATGCCCTCGAACCATGGATCGGGCATCGGGGTCAGCGGCGGCGGCGCAATGACCAGCGCCTTGGGGGCCGGATAAGGGGTGCCGATGCCGCCGGCACTGGTCAGGATTTGCCCGACCAGTTTCGCCATTCCATTGGCGATCTCATAAGGCGTCCGGCGGAAATAGGACTTGGTGTCGTTGGTTCCGAGCATGACGATGACCAGGTCCAGCGGCAGATGGCTGGCGATGGCCGAGGGCAGGTAATTGGCGCCGTTCAGGCGCGGATCGTTGGGGTCGTCGAGACAGGTCGTGCGCGCGCTCAGGCCTTCCTCGATGATGTGGTAGCCCCCTCCCAGCGCCGCCGCCATCACACCGGTCCAGCGCTGGTCATAGGGGTAGCGGTAGGTCGGCGACCCCTCCTTGACCGGAACCCAGCCCCAGGTCAGCGAGTCGCCGTAGCACATGATGTTTTTTGGCGGTGACATCCATGTTCTCCATCTGTTTGCAATTGTCTGAACGCGTGGATTTGTCAGTCCCGGCGAACGCCGGTCGGCTTGCTTTTCGCCGTCTCAGGTCAGGGGTTTCGCACCCGCACTCCGTAGAAGATCGCGGCACCCAGGATGATGACGCCCTGCGCGATAAGCTTGCCGGGCTCGTCGATGCCGAGCACCGTCATCACCACGAACAGCAGAGCAAAGCACAACGCCCCGAAGAAAGGTCCCCAGACGCCACCGTCGCCGCGACCGAAGACGACGCCGCCGAGGATCGTTGCCGCGACCACCAGGATCGGCAGGTCGAGGCCGACACGGACGCTGCCGACGGCGATCGAACCGGTCTGCACCAGGGCCGCGATCGCCGCGATCAGGCCGGCGAGCGTGTGCGCAAGGATCACCGTGCGCTGGACCGGCACGCCGGAAAAATGCGCGGCTTCGGCATTCTCCCCGACCGAGGCGACGTAGCGGCCAAAGACGGTCCGCGACAGCAGCAGCCACACCAAAGCGGTCAGCAGGACCCAGAACAGCACCGGCGTCGGAACCGACAGGAATTTCGTGTTGTAGAGGTCGTTGAACAGCTTCGGCACATCGCCGGGCGGATTGCCGCTCGACAGGAACTGCACCAGCCCGACCAGGATGATGCTGACCGCCAGCGTGACGATGACCGCCGACACCCGCCGGCTCCCTATCATGAAGCCGTTGAACAGGCCGATGACGAGGCCGGTACCGAGCGCCAGCACGACGAAGAAAGGCATCGACGCGCCGGGGAAAGTGCCTGACGAAATGAAATAGTTGATGAGCAGGATGATGCCGCCGCCGGAAAGGTCGATCGACTTCACCCGCATGACGACGAGCTGCCCCAGAACCAGGATGCCGAGCGGGACGATCTGCCTGACGAAGATACCCATGATGTTGAGGTTGAGCATGTTCGGTCGTGCGATCCACAGCGTGGCCAGCAGCACGAGGAAGACAAAATAGGACGGCGGTATGCGCAGCAGGCGCCGGGCGATCGGATTTGCGAGAACGGCAGCCATCTTTTATAGCCCCATCTTCTTGCGGGATTGCAGCCCGACCACCGCCAGCAGGATGCCGCCCTTGATCGCGGTCTGGACGAACGGCGAGACGTTGGCGAGGTTCATGCCATTGGCCAGCAGCGCCATGACCAGCGCGCCGATCACGGTGCCGTGCAGGCTGCCTATGCCACCGGAAAGCTGGGTGCCTCCAAGCGCCACGGCGGTGACGGTATCGAGTTCGAAAAGCAGCCCGACATTCGGATCGCCCGACACGATGCGCCCGGCCAGGAAGACACCGGCAACGGCTGCGAAACAGGAACAGATCACATAGGCGAGGATGATGTTGCGGCGGTCGGAGACGCCGAAATTGCGGGCAGCACTCTCGGCGCCGGACGCGATGCCGCCGCCGATCGCAAACAGATGCAGCCCATACCGGGATCCGTAGAGCAGTTTCCACGCTGCCAGGATCACGACGATGCCCCAGAAAACCGGATAGGGAATGCCGAGGAAACTGCCCGAGACGGCATCGATGACGATCTCCGGCACCGTGCCGCCGGAGACGGGCCGCAGGATGCGCGTGATGCCGAGCACGATGTACTGCGTCGACAGCGTCGCGATGATCGGATGGACGTTGAAACGGGTGATCGCCAGACCGTTGATCAGCCCGATGACTGCCGCCAGCACGAGGACCGCCGGGATCAACACAATCGCTGGCTGGTCGAGCGCCAGCACCGCGGTGGTGAAGCTGATGACCGAGCCGACCGACAGGTCGAGCCCGCCGATGAGCACGACGACGAGCTGTCCGATCGCCGCGATGATCAGCGGCATCGCCTGGGCAACCAGGTTGAAGAGGTTTTCGGCCGTGGCGAACTGCGTCGTCTCGACAGTCAGCCACAGCGAAATGAGCAACGCGACCAGCAGCGGCAGGCCCCACAGGCCCTGCCGCGTGTTCCGGCCATTCAGGATGTTGAAAACCGAACGAACCATGGCAGGCCCCTAATGCTGGCGCGTGGAGCCGCCCATGAGGGCCGCGTCGAGAATCTTGTGTTCGCTCGCCTGCGCTGCCGGCATTTCGGCCACGATCGTGTCGTGATGGACGACGTAGATGCGGTCGCAGAGCCCGATCAGCTCGATCGTCTCGCGCGAGAGCACCAGCACCGCGCCGCCCTTCGCGGTGAAGTCCCGCAGAAGATGGTAGATCTCGGACTTGGCGCCGATGTCGACACCGCGCGTCGGCTCTTCGACCAGCAGAAGATCGAGATCGGCGGCAAGGTAGCGGCCGAGCAGAACCTTTTGCTGGTTGCCGCCCGACAGCGAACCGACCGCAGCCGACAGGCCCGCCGCCTTTATGTTCATGACCTCCATCATGCGGGCGATGACGTTTCGATATGGCCGCGCCGGCGCAAGTTCAGGGCGCCTCGAATGCAATCCGATGGCGATGTTGTGGGCGATCGGCAAAGCGAGGAAGAGCCCCTCTTCCTTGCGGTCCTCGGGAACGAAGCCGACCTTCAGCTGCTGCAAATACCGAACGCCCGCCGACGCCGGGAGCGGCATCTTCAGCGCCTTGCCGTTGATAGAAATCGTCCCGGCGAAGGGATGGTAGCGGCCAATCAGCGATCGCAGGAAGCGCTGCTGGCCCTGCCCTTCCAGCCCGGCCAGGGCGACGATCTCGCCCTTGTGCAAAGTCAGCGACAGCGGCTGCGATGTCTCGGTGATCTTGAGGTTTTCGACGCGCAGGATCTCATCGCCTACATCGCCCGTACGATCGGGAAAAAGGTCCTGGAGTTCGCGTCCGACCATCATGGCGATGAGTTCGTCGGTGGTGATCTCGGACACCGTCCTGGTGCCGACCAGTGCGCCATCCTTCAGCACCGTCACCGTGTCGCACAACTCGAAGATCTCCTCCATGCGATGCGAGATGTAGACGATGGCTTTCCCCTTGTCGCGCAGCCGGCGGATGTTGCGGTTGAGCACATCGACATCGGCCGCGTTGAGAGCCGCCGTCGGCTCATCGAGGATGAGCACGCTGGCGTCGGCCTGGATGCAATGCGCGATCTCGACGAATTGCCGCTCGGCGATCGTCAGGCTGGAAACGAGTTGCGACGGGTCGAGCGTGAGGCCGAGTTCGCCAAGCGCCCTGGCGGTCTGCCTTTTCATCGCGGGATAGTCGATCGAGCCGAACCGGGTCGTCGGCTCCCGGCCGAGGAACATGTTCTCGGCGATCGACAGATTGGGCAGCAGCGAATGCTCCTGGAAAACGGTCGAAATGCCGGCATCGAGCGCGGCGCGCGGCGACTTCAGATCGAGCTTCTCACCGCTCATGAAGATCTCGCCGGAATCGGGCTGATGCACGCCCGCCAGAATCTTCATCAACGTCGATTTGCCGGCACCGTTCTCGCCCATCAGGGCGTGGATGCTGCCCGCCTTGAGGTCGAGGGAAACGGAGTGGAGCGCCTTGCTCCCTCCGAATGCCTTCGAAATGTGGGACATCTCGACAAGATTGGTCACGAAACCCTCGAACGAACCGGATTCGACACATGGAACGGCCTGCGGGGAATGTTTGTCCACTCCCCGCCAGCCACGGCGCCGTCACTTCTTGCCGTAATATTCCTTGAGCTTGTCTTCCGGCAGTTCGCTTGGCCACCAGACATTGGCGGTCAGGTCATCGCGATAGTATTTCTTGGCCTTGTCCTGGTCCCATCCGTCGGGATTGTAGACATAGCGCTTGTAGAGCTGCTTGCCTTCCAGAAGGGCAACGGCAGCGCGCACGCCGGCAGCGCCCTGGGCGGGACTGTATTCCGGAGAGATCGACTTGAACCCATCCGTAATCCACTGGCCGAAATAGCCATTGTTGCCCTCGCCCGAAATCGGCGGAATGGGTGTGCCGAACTGCTTGAAGACATCGACGCAGGCGCGCGTCATGTCGGCGCCGGACGACCAGATGCCGTCGACCTGCGGATTGTTCAGATAGAGCGTCTCGCACAGCTTCTTGGCCTTGTCGTACTGCCAGTCGCCATGCTCCTCGGCAATGATCTGCACATGCGTGCCCTTGAGCGATTCCAGGAGGCCGTTATAGCGGTTGGTGTCTTCCGGATGGCCGGCCAGGCCACGCAGGACCCAGATCTTGCCGTTGTCGCCGACGGTCTTCACCAGCCAGTCGCCCATGACCTTGCCGAAGTGCTCGGCGCCGCCCTGGATTTCGGTGGTGTAGGCGTCGGAATCGATACGCCCGGTGTGAAGGATGACCGGGATGCCGGCGGCGACCGCCTTGGCGATGCTGGCATTGGCCGACGTGCTGGTCACCGGTTGAACGATGATGGCGTCGACATGCTGTGCGATCAGGTCCTCGATATCGGCCACCTGCTTCTTCTGGTCGAAGCCGGCATCGAGCAGGATGAATTTCGAGATGCGCTTGTCCTTGGCCGCGGCGTTCTCCGCCTCATGCGCCACCTGCACCGTCCAGGTGTTTGCGTTGACACCGAAGTCGCTCATGCCGATGACCCAGGGCGGGTCCTTCTTGAACGCACCGGCGGCGGTCATGCGCGTGTCGTCGGGGCGCGGCGCCACGCCGTCCATCAGCTTGACGTCTTGCGCATGCGCCAGGGACGTCACGGCAAGCGTGGACGCAACGAGCATCCCCAGGCCGACGGTTTTCAGCAATCCTAACATTGAACACTCCTCCTTGTGGTTGCTCCGGCCTACAAATTCGTATGGCCACGAGACGCTCTCCCAATGCATGCCCCCGTCACAAACCGACCGATGCGCGCAATTCTCCCGCCCCCGAACACATGCGTGTCGAAGCCCAACTTCTGCTGGACGATGATGACGGTCGAGAACTCCTCCGGGCACTTTAGAAGCACAGCGGATTCGCCCTGTCAATAGTTAGTCAGGTTGAATGACTATTCCCTTGCTTGCCTTTCGCCGCTCCACTATCCATCATGAATGGCGCTCGCCGGCTTCGGCGCGCAGTCTGTCCCGGCGGGAAAAACATGCGATCAGTCTTGTGCTACGGCGACTCCAACACGCACGGCCAGATCCCCGGCAGGGGGCCGCTCGAGCGCTATGGTCCGGGTGAACGCTGGCCGGGCATATTGCGTTCTCAGCTGGGCCCTGACTGGTATGTCATCGAGGAGGGGTTGAGCGGCCGCACCACCGTCCACGACGACCCGATCGAGGGCGCCCACAAGAACGGCCGAACCTATCTTCGTCCTTGCCTGCAGAGCCATGCGACGCTCGACCTCGTCATCATCATGCTCGGCACCAACGATCTGAAGATCCGCTTCAACAAGCCGCCGTCGGAAGTGGCGATGGGGA
>NZ_RZRP01000270.1:0-7218 GCF_003997795.1 Mesorhizobium sp. M7A.F.Ca.US.005.03.2.1
GTCGGAATACACCATCTTCTTCCGCCTGGTGCTGCCACTGGTCAGGCCGTCGATGGCAACCGTCGCCGTCTTCACCATGATCCCGATCTGGAATGACCTGTGGTTCCCGCTGATCCTGGCGCCGTCGGAAGAAACCAAGACGGTGACGCTCGGCGCCCAGCTGTTCCTCGGCCAGTTCGTCACCAACTGGAACGCTATCCTGGCGGCGCTGTCGCTGGCGATCATGCCGGTGCTGATCCTCTACGTCATCTTCTCGCGGCAGTTGATCCGCGGCATTACTTCCGGAGCGGTGAAGTGAGTTCTGAAACCCCTCTGCGCGTCGTCGTCGCCGGGCTTGGCAATATGGGTCGCAGCCATGCGCTGGCCTACCATACCAATCCAGGTTTCCAGATCGCGGCGCTGATCAATCGCTCCGACGTGCCGCTGCCGGACGGGCTGTCGGGTTACGGCATCAAGCGCTCCTTCGACGAGGCATTGCGCGATGAAAAGCCCGATGTCGCCTGCATCGCCACCTATTCCGACAGCCATGCCGACTATGCGGTGAAGGCGTTCGAGGCCGGTTGCCACGTCTTCGTCGAAAAGCCGCTGGCAACGACGGTGGCCGATGCCAGGCGCGTCGTCGCGGCGGCCAAGGCCAACGGCAGGAAGCTGGTGATCGGCTACATCCTGCGCCATCACCCGTCCTGGATCAGGCTCATCGCCGAAGCGCGCAAGCTCGGCGGCCCCTACGTCTTCCGCATGAACCTCAACCAGCAATCCTCGGGCCATACCTGGGAGACGCACAAGCAGTTGATGCAGACGACCTCGCCGATCGTCGATTGCGGCGTGCACTATCTCGACGTCATGCTGCAGATCACCGATGCGAAGCCCGTGGAAGTGCGCGGCATGGGCGTGCGGCTGACCGACGAGGTCGCGCCCTCGATGTACAATTACGGCCACTTGCAGGTGCTGTTCGACGACGGTTCGGTCGGCTGGTATGAGGCCGGCTGGGGGCCGATGATTTCGGAAACCGCCTTCTTCGTGAAGGACGTCATCTCGCCCAATGGCTGCGTGTCGATCGTCATGAAGGAAGGTGTGAAGTCCGATGACATCGACACCCACACCAAGACCTCGACCATCCGCCTGCACAATGCGGCGGCCGACGCGGACGGCAAGTTTCTCAAGGCCGACGAAATGCTGTCGATGGCAGGCGAACCCGGCCATCAGGACCTCTGCGACCTCGAACAGGCCTTCGTGCTGAAGGCAATCCGCGAGGATCTGGACCTCGCCAAACACATGGACGACGCGGTCAAATCGCTCGCCGTCTGCCTTGCCGCCGACGAGAGCGTGCGCAGCGGCGCCGCCCTCAAACTCTAGAACAGGGACGAAGCCGTGGGCTCGCTGAACATCGAGAACGTGAAGAAGGCCTTTGGGCCGGTCGAGGTGCTGAAGGGCATCAACCTCGAAGTGAACGACGGCGAGTTCGTCGTTTTCGTCGGGCCGTCCGGCTGCGGCAAGTCGACCCTGCTCAGGGTCATTGCCGGGCTGGAGGATTCGACCTCGGGCCGCGTCGTCATCGACGGCGCGGACGTTTCGGCCACGCCGCCGGCCAAGCGCGGCATCGCCATGGTGTTCCAGACCTATGCGCTCTATCCGCATCTGACGGTGAAGAACAATATGGGCCTCGGCCTCAAGCAGGCCGGCACGCCGGCGGCCGAGATCGAGCGCCGCATCGGCATAGCCTCGTCGATGCTGTCGCTGGAGCCCTATCTCGAAAGGCGGCCGGCCGAACTCTCCGGCGGCCAGCGCCAGCGTGTCGCCATCGGCCGCGCCGTGGTGCGCGAGCCGAAGCTTTTTCTCTTCGATGAGCCATTGTCCAACCTCGATGCCGCACTGCGCGTCAACACAAGGCTGGAGATCGCGCAGCTGCATCGCCGGCTGAAGGCAACGATGATCTACGTCACCCACGACCAGGTCGAGGCGATGACCCTGGCCGACAAGATCGTAGTGCTCAACGCAGGGAAAATCGAGCAGATCGGTGGCCCGATGGAGCTCTACAATTCGCCGGCAAATGAGTTCGTCGCCGGCTTCATCGGCTCGCCGAAGATGAATTTCGTCGACGGCGCCCGTCTCGGCGAAACCGCCAAGACAATCGGCGTGCGGCCGGAACATCTGACCGTCGATCCGAAATCCGGCTCCTGGAAGGGAACGGTGGTGCACGCCGAGCATCTCGGCGCCGACACCAACCTCTATCTCGACTGCGAGAAGGCCGGGCTGATCACCGTGCGGATTTTTGGTGTTTACGATGCCGAGCCGGGTGCCACGCTGTATGCGACGCCGGATCCGGCGAAGACGTATCGGTTTGGTACGGATGGGAAGGTGCTGAAGTAGATACGCCGGCGCTGGCCCTCACCCAGCCTCCGTTTCGCTCGGCTGACCTCTCCCCGAGGGGAGAGGAGATTGCCAGCGCCGACGCCAGTCTCTTCTCCCCAGCGGGGAGAAGGTGGCCGCGAAGCGGCCGGATGAAGGGGCAGCGCTGACCCCGAAATGTACTGCCTAAACGTCCGCCTTGAACGTCTGCTTCTGCTGCCCCAGGCCTTCAATGCCCAGTTCAACCACATCGCCGGCCTTCAAGAACACCGGCGGCTTCATGCCCAGCCCGACGCCGGGCGGCGTGCCGGTGGAGATGATGTCGCCGGGGTGCAGCGACATGAACTGGCTGAGATAGGACACCAGATACTTGACGCCATAGACCATGGTCTTGGTCGAGCCGTTCTGCATCGTCTTGCCGTTGACGGTCAGCCACATTTTGAGGTTCTGCGGATCGGCTACCTCGTCCTTGGTCACCAGCCATGGGCCGGTAGGGCCGAATGTGTCGCAGCTCTTGCCCTTGGTCCACTGGCCCTGGCGCTCGGCCTGGAAGGCGCGCTCTGAGACGTCGTGGGCGACGCTATAGCCGGCGACATAGTCGAGCGCGTCGGCTTCGCTGACATATTTGGCGGTTTTGCCGATGATCACGGCCAGCTCGACTTCCCAGTCGGTCTTCTCCGAGCCGCGGGGGATCAGCACGTCGTCATCCGGCCCGACAATGGCCGAGCTTGCCTTCATGAAGATGATCGGCTCCGGCGGCACGGTAGCGCCGGTCTCGGCGGCGTGGTCGGAATAGTTCAGGCCGATGCAGATGAACTTGCCCGTGCCGGCAACGCAGGCGCCGAGGCGCGGGCTGCCGGAAACCGCCGGCAGCGACTTCGGATCTAGCTTGGCGAGTGCTGCCAGCGATGCCGGATCGAGTGCCTTGCCGCCGATATCGGTGACGTGAGCGGAGAGATCACGGATCGTTCCATCCGCATCGAGCAGGCCGGGACGTTCGCTTCCCACCTCGCCATAGCGCAGCAGTTTCATCTAAATCCTTCTCCTGATTGCGGCCTCGCGGCCTTTTGCAAACTTTCCGCCAAGGCGATTGCTCCTTCAAGGAACCGGCGGACCGTACTCACCGACCTGACTACGGACAAGCGCGATCGCCATACAAGATAGCCGGCGCGCGGGATTTTCAGACTGTTCGATCCCCTGTTGAACGCCGGCAACGGGCCAGATCGTCCGGCCCACGCAAGATTTCCGCAGTCAGATCGACCAGCCGCCGTCGATATTGTAGGCCTGCCCGGACGTGTACGTGGCGCCGGCCAGGTAGACGGCCAGATCGGCGATTTCCTCCGGCGTGCCGAGCCGGCCCATCGGCTGGCGGGCGATGAAGGCGGCGCGGGCGGCATCATAGTCGCCTTGCGCGTGCATGCGGTCCTGCAGCGACGGGCTCTCGACCGTGCCGGGGCAGATGGCGTTGCAGCGTATGCCCTTGCCGACATAGTCGGCGGCTATCGCCTTGGTCAGGCCGATGACCGCGGCCTTGGTCAGGCCATAGACGAAGCGGTTGGGCACGCCCTTGGTGGAACTGGCCAGCGAGGCCATGTTGATGATCGATCCGTCGCCGCGTTCCAGCATGCCGGGCAGCACGGCCCGGCTGGTGCGGATCATGGCGCGGACATTGAGGTTCAGCGCGAAATCGAGGTCGCCGTCCTTCATCTCCAGGATCGAGCCCGAATGGACGAAACCGGCGCAATTGAACAGCACGTCGACGACACCGATCTCGGCAAAGGCGGCGTTGACGGCTTCGTCGTTGAGCACGTCCAGCTTGCGGGTCTTGATCCCTGGCGTCTTGGCGAGTTCCGCCAGCAGCGTCTCGTTGATGTCGGTGGCGTAGACGATGGCGCCGGCTTTTGCGAAGGCCAGTGCGCTCGCCTTGCCGATCCCTTGCGCCGCTGCCGTGACGACAACGACCTTGCCTGCCAGATCCGCCATGCTGTTCTCCTCGTCCGCTGGGATAGTCCGGGTCTACCTGCGGCTGGCCAAGGCGTCATGTGCCAGTCACGCGTGATCGTGCAGCCTGCGCCGTTGACCGTTCACTGATAAAGATGTTTTTTCTCGTTAAAGAACATCTGTCCGGGCGTCAAGCCCGAACACGATCTGAACAGTACCGGCAGGCCATCAATCGCCGTAAGGCACCCAGACATTCTTGACCTCGACGGCGCGGCGTAGGAAGGCGTCGCCGGCGGCTTGGTCGGATGCCCAGTCGATGCCGCGGCCATTGCCGCTCCAGACGCGCTTGAGGTTGCCGATGGACTCGGCTTCCGCCTTGGCGCAGGTCTCGGCATCGGCGAACACCCAAAGCCCGTCGACATCGTCATGCTTGGCCAGCACGCCGGCGAGTTCGGCGCTGCGACCGGTGACGATGTTGATGGCGCCTGAGGGAATGTCGGAATATTCGATGACCTGGTAAAGATCGGTCGCCAGCAGCGGGTAGCGCTCCGACGGCACTGCGACCACGGTGTTGCCCATCGCGAGTGCGGGTGCAATCAGCGAGATCAGGCCGAGCAGCGGCGAGGCATCCGGCGCGACGATGCCGACGACGCCGACCGGCTCGTGCAGCGCCAATGTCACGGCACGCGCGGGCGGTTGGTGCACGCGGCCCTCGAATTTGTCGGCCAGACCGGCATAGAGGAACAGCCGCTCGATGGATTGTTCTACCTCTTCCCGCGCAGCCTTGGGCGTGGCGCCGGTCAATTCGGTGAGACGGGCGGCGAACTCGCCGGCGCGGCCGGAAAGGTTCTCGGCCAGATAATAGAGCACCTGGGACCTGTTATAGGCGGTCGCCTCCGGCCAGGCCTTGGCACCGCGGGCGGCGGAGACGGCATCGCGGATATCCTTGCGGCTACCAAGCCCAACTTCGCCGGCAAGCTTGCCCTTGGCGGTGGCGACAGCCAGCGAATAATTGCCGTCCGGCCGTACCTGCTTGCCGCCGATGAACAGCTTTGCCGTACGGTCGATTGCCGCGCCATCGGCCTGCTCGACCGGTTGCGCCGACATCGTCGCCGGCTTGATGACCGGGCCGAGCGGCAATTTTGCCGTGAGATATTCGAACATGCCCTCGCGCCCGCCCTCACGACCGAAACCACTCTCGCGGTAGCCGCCGAAGCCACAGGCGGCGTCGAACATGTTGGTGCCGTTGACCCAGACCACGCCGGCCTTCAATTGCGGCGCGACGTGCAGGGCAAGGTTGACGTTCTCGCTCCACACCGAGGCGGCGAGGCCATAGCGCGTGTTGTTGGCGAGCTCGATCGCTTCCTCGGTGTTGCGGAAGGTCATGGTCGCCAGAACAGGGCCGAACACCTCTTCTTGCGCCAATATGTTAGCCGGCGAAACACCTGTGGCGAGCGTCGGCAGAAGGTAGTAGCCGGAGGACGGCAGTGCGGCATCCGGCTGCCAGCAGACAGCGCCCTGTCTGGCGCCTTCGGCAACCAGGCCCTTGACGCGCTCGAGCTGGGTCAGATCGACGAGCGGACCGATATCGGTGTTCTTGTCCAGCGGGCTGCCGACGCGCAGCCGGCTCATCCGCGTCTTGACCTTGGCGATCAGGGCGTCGGCTATGCCTTCCTGCGCCAGGAGCCGCGAACCGGCGCAGCAGACCTGGCCCTGGTTGAACCAGATGCCGTCGACCAGGCCTTCGACGGCGCTGTCGAGATCGGCATCCTCGAAGACGATGAAAGCCGATTTGCCGCCGAGCTCCAGCGACAGTTTCTTGCCCGAGCCGGCGGTGGCCTTGCGGATGATCTTGCCGACCTCGGAAGAGCCGGTAAAGGCGATCTTCTGGACGCCGGGATGGTTGACGATGGCGACGCCGGCCTCAGGGCCGCCCTGGACGATGTTGACGACGCCCTTCGGCACGCCGGCACGCTCGCAAATCTCGGCGAACAGGATGGCGGTCAGCGGCGTGAACTCGGCCGGCTTCAGCACCACGGTGCAGCCGGCGGCGAGCGCCGGCGCGATCTTCCAGGCCAGCATCAGCAACGGAAAGTTCCACGGGATGATCTGGCCGACGACGCCGACACCCCTATGGCCGGGGAAATCCCTGTCCAGCGCCTGCGCCCAGCCGGCATGGTGGATGAAATGGCGGATCGCCAGCGGCACGTCGATATCGCGGCTTTCGCGGATCGGCTTGCCGTTGTCGATGGTCTCAAGCACCGCGAACAGGCGCTGATGCCGCTGCATGGCGCGGCCGATGGCATAGAGTACTTTGGCACGCTGATAGCCTGAGGCTGCCGACCACTTCGGCAGCGCCTTGGCGGCGGCCGCAACCGCCGCGTCGATATCGGCGGCATTGGCGTCCGAGACCTCGGCCAGCAGCTTGCCGGAAGACGGCTCGCTGGTCTCGAAGGTCTTGCCGCCGGCAGCGGCTTTCCAGTCGCCGCCGATGAACAGCGCCTTGCCGAAATCGCGCGCGGCAAGCCAGGCGTCGGCCTCGTTGCGGGCCTCCGGTGCCGGGCCGTATTCCATGGCGTGATAGCGATCGAGAATGTTCATCAGGTGCCTCCTTCACCCTCCCGCCTGGGAGGGTCGATCGGCAAAAGCCGATCGGGGTGGGGGTAAAGGCTCACGCCATCGCGTGGCGATGATTGGCCGAATAATGTCCGGTCAAATGGTGCTCGAGCTGGCGCTCGATGTCGGTCAAGAGGCTCGACGCGCCGAAGCGGAACAGGTCCGGCTCCAGCCATGGCCGGCCGAGCTCTTCCTTCATCAGCACCAGCCAGTCGAGCGAGGCCTTGGCCGTGGAAATGCCGCCGGCCGGCTTGAAGCCGATGAGATAGCCGGTTTCCTCGAAATAGGCCCTGATGGCACGCACCATGGCGA
>NZ_RZRP01000271.1:0-7206 GCF_003997795.1 Mesorhizobium sp. M7A.F.Ca.US.005.03.2.1
GGCCTCACCGGCCTGCGCATAGTGCGAGACGGTGAAGCCGTGGCCGGGGCTGTTTCGAGCAATCGTGCGGCCGTCGCGGGCATCGACATGCTTGCCGTTGATCAGCAGCTTGTAGCCTTTCGGGGCTTCGGCCGCCTCGGCCGGCATGGCGATCTTCAGGGGTGCGTTCATATGTTTGCTCTAGGATCTCGAAAAGGCCGGCTTCTGCTTGGCCTTGAAGGCATCGACGCCGGCCTTCAGATCGCCGGTCAGGGCGATGAAGCCGCTGGCCAGCGCTTCGGTGGCGGCGGCACTTTCCTCGCCTTCGGCGACCGCGATCATCAGCTTGGCGGCTTCCGTCGCCAGCGGGCCGCGCTCGGCGATCTTTTCCGCCCACGCCTTTGCTTCTTCGTGTGCGTTGCCAGTTGCGACCACCCGGTCGACGATGCCCAGGGCGAGTGCCTCGGGGGCGAGAAGGATCTCGCCGCCCAGCGCCATGCGGCGCACCGTCTGCGCGCCGAAGCGGCGCACGGCGCGCTGCGTACCGGACCAGCCGGGCACGACGCCAATCGAGGTTTCCGGGAAGCCTAATTTCACTTGTGTTTCCGCCACGCGCAAGTCGCAAGCCGCAGCCAGTTCCAGGCCGCCGCCAAGCGCATGGCCGGACAGGACGGCGATTGTCGGCTGCCGCAGCCGCGCCAAGCGGTCGAAGACGCGGTGGCCGTAGCGCACCCACTGCACCTGGAAATCGGCGGCACTCATCTGCGCCCAGGCTTCGACATCGCCACCGGCGCAAAAGCCCTTGCCTTCGCCGCGCAGCAGCACGACGCGGACGCCCTCGGCCATCTCGGCCGCGTCGAGCGCCGTCTCTAGCGCCCGCAGCATCGGAATGTCCAGTGCGTTGAATTTCTCCGGCCGGCGCAGCGTGATGGTACCGATGGCGCCATCCTGCTCGAAGGTGACGAGAGGCTCAGCCACGCGCGCCTCCGACCGAGGCGCCGCCATTCAGCGACAGGCCTATCGGTTGCTCCTGATAGAGGGCTGCCGGTGTCGTCTTGAGGTCCCTGGCAACGGCCAACGGAATTTCCGACTGGGCCAGCACATCACGCTGCAGATCGATGCCGGGTGCGAGTTCTGTGACGACCAACCCCTCCGGCGTCAGCTTCATCACGCAGCGTTCGGTGACATAGGTGATGTCCTGTCCCTGCGCCACCGCGCGCTTGCCCGAAAACGAGATGTGCTCGACTTCGTTGACCACCTTCTTGACCTTGCCCTCGTGGTCGATGCGGATGCCGCCATCGGCCAGAGACAGCTTGGCGCCGGCATTGAAGAAGCCGGAGAAGACGATCTTCTTCGCCCGTGCGGTGATGTCGACAAAGCCGCCGGCGCCGGCGGTGACATGCGGCCGCGCCGAAAGCTTCGAAACATTCACAGAGCCGTGTCGATCGATCTGCAGGAAGGACAGCAGCGAGGCGTCGAAGCCGCCGGCCTGGAAATAGATGAACTGGTGCGGCGAGGGCATGAAGGCGTCGGCGTTCGATGAGCAGCCGAATTTGAAGTCGAGCAGCGGCACGCCGCCGACCGCGCCCTGTTCGATCACCCAGGTAATTTTGCCGTGCTGGCCTTCCTCGAGAAGGATGCGCGGCACATTGGCGGAAATGCCGAACCCGATATTGACGGCCATGCCGTCGCGCAACTCCATGGCGACGCGGCGCGCGATCACCTTCTGCACGTTCATCTCCGGCGTGCGGAAGCTCGACAGCGGCCGGAAGATTTCTCCCGAGATCGCCGGGTCATAGGGTGTCAGCGTCGTCTGCAACTGGTCGGGCGCAACGACGATATGGTCGACCAGGACGCCCGGCACGCGCACGTCATGCGGTTTCAGCGTGCCGTTCTCGACGACGCGCTTGACCTGCGCGATGACGATGCCGCCATTGTTGCGGGCGGCGAGCGCCTGTTCCAGTCCGCCGAGATAGGCGCCCTCATGCTCGTAGGTGAGGTTGCCGCGCTCGTCGGCCGACGTGGCGCGGATGATCGACACCTGCGGCACGATAGAGCGGAAATAGAGCCATTCCTCGCCGTCGAACTGCTGCACCGAAACGATCGGCTCGCTGGCGGCGTCGTTCATGGCGCAGCCCTGGTGGCGCGGGTCGGCGAAGGTGTCGAGACCGACTTTGGTCAGCACGCCCGGCCGCTTGGCCGCGGCTTCGCGGTGCATATCGAACAGGATGCCGGACGGCACGTTGTAGGCGGCGACCGAATTGTCGCCGATCATCTTCCAGATCTGCGGCGGTTCGGAAGAGGAGGGGCCGGACGGGTAGGAGCCGCACAAGGTACGCTTCAGCAGTCCCGGCTTGGCCAGATGGTCGATGCCTTTGATGCCATACATGTCGCCGGCTGCGATCGGGTGCAGCGTGGTGATGTTCTTCGGATGGCCTTCTGCGTCGAAGCGTTCGCCGATCGCGGCGAGCACCGCATCGGGGCAGCCGAGGCCGCTCGACGAGGACACCGACACGACCATGCCGTCCTTGACCAGGCCGGCTGCCTGCGCCGCGGAGACCACCTTGCTCAATTCATACTCCCGAATTCAGGGTCGATTGCGACCGCCTTGCCTGATTTCGCGGTTTGCAATGCTGCTTCGGTTGACGCCGATGACCAGATGCTGTCCTCGCCTTGCGCGCGGATGGCGTTGATCATGAACTGCCTGACGATCGTGCTGGCGCCGATCAAGCTCCATTTGACGCTCATGCAGCGCCTCCCGAACCGGCCGCCCTGTTTCGAATGCGGCGATCCGGGCCGCAGCTTTCCCTGACCACCAGATTGACCGCGCCGATATGGTCTTCGGCCCGTGTGGTGCGCGACTGGATCATTTTCAGCATGACATGGGCGGCACGTTCGCCAAGACCCGCCGAGTCCACCGCGACGCTGGTCAGAGCCGGCATGTAATGCTCGGCCTCGGCCACATCGTCGAAGCCGACGATGGCGAAATCAACTCCGGGCTCAAGCGCGCGCTTGCGCAGCGCCAGCATGGCGCCAAAGGCGACGGCGTCGTTGAAGCAGAGTGCCGCAGTCGGCGGTTCAGCCATTGCGAGAGCGGTTTCGAGGCATGCGATACCACCTCTGCGGCTGGTCTCTCCCTCGACGACCAGAGTGTCGCGGTCGGAGATGCCCTGCGTCTCGCAGGCTTCGCGAAATCCGCCAAGCCGCTCGTGATAGACGACGAGATCGGACGAGCCGCCGAAGAAGACCAGCCGGCGATGTCCCTTGCCGATCAGATGAGCGGTGGCGAGATAGGCGCCGCGATGATTGTCGGGCGCGATGACCGGAATGCGGCTCTCGGGAAGCCGGCGCATGGCGAAGACCACCGGCAGACCTGCCGTCTCGATCCGCCTGAAGGCGCCCGGCGTCGTGCCGCGAGCCGGCGACACGATGAGGCCGGCGACGCCTTGCTCCATCAGCGACTTCAGCACTTCTTCCTGGCGCACCGGATTTTCCGCCGTGTTGGCGATGAACGGCACGATGCCGGCCGACTGGAAGACCCGCTCCATGCCGACCGCCAGCTCCGCGAAGAAAGGATTGGTGAGATCGTTGATGACCATGCCGATGACGTTGGAGTGCGCCTTGCGCAGATTGGCGGCGCCGCGGTTGTAGACGTAACCGACATCCTCGATCGCCTTGCGCACCTTGCTCGCTGTTTCGGGCCGGATCAGTCCGCTGCCCTGGAGCACGAGCGATACCGTCGATTTGGACACGCCCGCTTCGCGGGCGATGTCGAATATCGTCGCCTTGGCCCGGTTGGCCATCCAGATGCATCCTCCCCACTGCAGGCCCAAAACTATTGGAACGTTCTAATCTCTGCTCCGCTCGTGAGTCAATCGGGATTTTTCCCGCGCCTCGAACATCGATTGTGCGTACTCAAATGGCATGCTTCATAAGGCTTTCCTGTTGCAATGCAGCATTTCATCCTGCAGGGAGTTCGAATCTTAAAGGTCCTTGATTTATTGGAACGTTCCATTTAGTAGCGTTGTGAAGGGAGCGATGGATGGACATTTCCTTGCCTGGTGAGGGTGGCGGCAGCACCCGGTACACGCTGGTCGGCGAGCCCGTGCAGCCTGACATCGGCGCGCGATTTTCGCGTATCGCCTATGCCGCCGCGCACGTCGTTGCCGATCCGCTCGCCATGACCGATCCGTGGTCCAGACCGGTGATCGACTGGGAGAGGACGATGGCGTTCCGTCACCATCTGTGGCGGCTGGGCTTCCGCATCGCCGAAGCGATGGACACGTCGCAGCGCGGCATGGGCTTCGACTGGGCAAACGCGCAGGAATTGATCCGCCGCTCGATCGCCGAGGCGCGCACGGTCGATGGCGCCGATCTCGCCTCGGGCGCCGGCACCGACCATCTGGCGCCCGCCGCCGCCAAAACAATCGATGACGTCATCAAGGCCTATGAAGAGCAGTTCGCTTTAATCGAAGGGCTCGGCGGCAAGGCGATCATGATGGCCAGCCGGGCGTTGGCGGCAGTTGCCAAAGGGCCGGACGACTATGTCAGGGTCTACGACCGCATCCTGTCACAGTCCTCCGGCAAGGTCATCCTGCACTGGCTGGGCGACATGTTCGATCCGGCGCTCAGGGGCTATTGGGGCAGCGAGAATTTCGAGGTCGCTCTCGATACAGTCGTTGCCATCATCGAATGCCACGTTGGCAACGTGGAGGGGATAAAAATCTCACTGCTCGATGCCGGCAAGGAGGTCGCGCTGAGGAACCGTCTGCCGGACGGCGTCGTCATGTTCACCGGCGACGATTTCAATTATCCCGAACTGATCGCCGGCGACGAGAAAAGGCACTCGCACGCATTGCTGGGTATTTTCGACGCGATTGCGCCGGTTGCCAACGCGGCGCTGGCGAAACTGGCGGAAGGCGACCGCGCCGGCTTTGACGCGTTGATGGCGCCGACCGTGCCGCTGTCGCGAAAGATCTTCGAGGCGCCGACCGAGTATTACAAAGCCGGCATCGTCCTCATGGCCTGGCTGAACGGCCATCAGGATCATTTTGCGATGGTCGGCGGTATGCAGTCGGCGCGCGGCATCCGTCACTATGCCGACGTGTTCCGCCTTGCCGACCAGGCCGGATTGCTGGCCGATCCGGAACTGGCGGTGACCAGGATGAAGAGCCTTTGCACCGTCGCGGGTGTTTGAAGCGCGGAAAGTGGTTCTCATCATCGACGTAACAGGCCAGGAATGCCGGGCGTCGCTAATGTCTCCGCCACAGCCAAAAAGGCGCGATTGCCTCGTCTGGATGAAAAATGGGCTTGGTCGCCCTTCCCAGATCGGCAGGTGGCATTCCTGGGGGATCATGGTGCGTCAGGTCGAGAAGCAGCGGCCCAAGCCGATCCGGATCGACAGTTTCGGCCGACATGGTGTGTGGCTTGTTCTCGTGCGCAACAAGCCAGTGCAGCGCCTGGACCAGTCCCAGTCCCTCGGCTGTCTTGTGTTGCCAGAGATTGTCACCGACCGAAGACAGGACACGGGCCAGCGACGTCCAGCCTTGCAAGGTAAACATGGCGTAGTGCCTGGGGCGCGTGCGGGACAGTTCCCTGGGCAAGGAGCCATCGGCTGCGATCTGGGTTGCTAGTCTCTCCCGAGCATAGAGGCTGATCTTGGCCAGGGTGGCGCTGTCGCCAAGAAACGTGGCGATCGATGCCCGCTGCAAATCGTAATATGTTCCTTGGTTGCTGCTGCTGCAGAAGGCCGTCGCGGCTGCCGGCGCGGTGTCCAGCCATTCGCAGTAGGAACCGAGCCAGGCTCTGAACGCCTCGCGATCCTCGTCGCCCAGTACTCCTGTTCGCTCGAGCAGGCGTACGGCATCCAGGAAGAAATAGAAATCCTTCAGCTCGATGATGCCGTGGCCGGACCCTTCATTGTTGTCGTGGCCCGACCGCACCTGCGCATAGCGCAAATGCGGGTTCATTCTTGTCCTGGGATCGATAAACCATGCGCGAATGAGCCTGGCGGCGTGGACGGCATAATGATGCCCATCAAGCACGGTTGCGGCGAGCGCAAGCACGGTTGTGTCGTCGAAGACGCGCTGCAAGCGTGTGCGATCGTAGGTTTCGCTTCCTGCTGCATACAATGCCGTGCCGGGCACGCGTTCGCCATCGCGCCGGATATAGGGCAGGCCGTCGGGTCTGTCGGGGTCGGGCCACCAGTAAGGCGCGGGGTGAAAATAGTCCTGGGGATCCCCGCTGGGGGCTAGGCCAGTCTTGTCGAGCACGCTGAACGGACCGCGGGCGAGTGCCTGTCCGGCCGCGGTTTCGAGATGGTGCAGGATGAGCCCGTCCTTCACCGCGTGGGCCAGGGCGTCTTCGTCATAAAAGGCCAGGCGGGAGGCATCGAGCCGAGCGGCGACTGCCTTGGCGTCACATTGATCGACCATATCGACGATCGCCTGATCGCGGCTGACCAGACGCGCGACGAAGCCGGCCTTGCCGATCTCCAGATGCGAACGCCCTGAATCCAGGCGCGCCACCCAGCCCGCTTTCTGGAGCAGCCCGGCATCCGCTGCCCGGACCGGGCGTGGAAAATCCCAGGCGTCGTCGCGGTAGCGGTCCCAGGGGCCGGGAACTGCCAACCGCCACAGCATCTCGATTTTTGGCCGCCTTCCGTAACCATAGTTTTCGTCGAACAGTTGCGTGGTATCGGCTCGAAACATGATCTGCGGCTCTTCCTCGGCCGGCGGCTGGAAGCTCTGGTCCAGCAGAAGCGCATTGTCGACAATGCGCGCCATGGGCACCACAGCGTAGGGAAGGTGCGGGTTTTTCTCGATCGCGGACCGTATCCGCTGGAACGCAGAGTCTGTCAGGTAGCAGTTCCCGTCCCAGGGCATCAGCCATTTTGCCCTGTCGCGGGCAATCGCGAGCGCGGCGTTGCGAGCCCCATTGTTGTTCATCACATAGAGGTTCTTGCTGCGGCGGATGTGCGTTTCGTAACGCGCGGACTGTCCGCTCGCCCGGCCCTTCTCTGAGAATCGGAGGTCGCTGGCAACAAGCTGGTCGACGTCCCAGGATATCTTCCGGTACTGATCGAGTTCGAAGGGGATTGTATGAAAATTCTGGCGGCGGCTTTCGAGCAGGCCGATGATCCGGGCTTCCTCGTCGGTGTCGACTATTCGATTGACGATCCAGAATTTTTCGCAGGCGTCGAAGACCGGTTCGTTGTCCAGAATGAAC
>NZ_RZRP01000272.1:0-7192 GCF_003997795.1 Mesorhizobium sp. M7A.F.Ca.US.005.03.2.1
CCGACGGCGCGTTCGTCGATGCCAGGAGTTCCTTGACCTGGTCGTCGGTCGGAAGCGCCTCGGCAGTCGAACTGAAATATGCGCGGCTTGATACCGGAACATAGCCTGAACTATCCGAGGAAAAATTTCGCAGGTGAGCGTAAGCCGAGGACAATCATAAGAATCAATGGCTTAGACTTGTGGAGGGAGGAATATGGCAGAAGTCGTTCTTGAGAATATCTGCAAGACATACGGGAACAATTTTCACGCAATCGACCAATTGAACCTGTCGGTCAAGGACGGCGAGTTCTTGATTCTCGTCGGGCCGTCCGGCTGTGGCAAATCCACCGCGTTGCGGATGATCGCGGGATTGGAGGACGTCACCAGCGGCAGCCTCCGGATCGGCGGGGTCGACGTCGTCGACATGCCGCCCAAGGATCGCGACATCGCGATGGTCTTCCAGAGCTACGCCCTCTATCCGCATATGACTGTGTTCGAAAACATCGGCTTTTCGATGCGGCTGGCAGGCAAGCCGAAGGCCGAGCGCAAAAAGCGCGTGGACGAGATCGCCAAAACCCTTCAACTGACGTCTCTGCTGGACAGCAAACCCGCGAACCTTTCAGGCGGACAGCGTCAAAGGGTTGCCATGGGCCGCGCCATGGTGCGCGAGCCGGCAGCCTTTCTCATGGACGAACCCCTTTCCAATCTGGACGCGAAACTGCGTGTTCAAATGCGCGCCGAAATCACCAGTCTGCAAAAGCAGCTCGGCGTAACGACCATATATGTGACCCACGACCAAACCGAAGCCATGACGATGGGCGACAGGGTCGCGGTGTTGAAAGGCGGCGTGCTGCAGCAGGTCGACGCACCCAAGAGACTCTATGAATCGCCGGTGAACGCTTTCGTTGCCGGCTTCATCGGGTCTCCTTCGATGAATCTTTTCGAGGCAACCCTGACGGGCGACGAACTGATGTCCGGCGCCTTGGCCATCCGGCTGCAGGATGCAGCCTTCGTGCGCAGGCCGGGCTTGAGGTCGTATGCGGGGCGCAAGGTCGTGTTCGGGATACGACCGGAGGATCTCTATGACAGCAGTCTCGAATCGGGCCGCAAGTATCAGACGATTCCGGCAAAGGTGACCTCGATCGAAGAACTCGGATCCGAACAAATCGTCCATCTCAACATCGATGCGGTCCGGGTGGACTCCGGCGACCCTGACGCGGTGCAGGATTTCGGCCTGGCGTCGAATGCGGTGGCGAAATTCGAACCGGTCAGCACAGTCCGCTCCGGCTCGGAAATCAGCTTGGCCCTGGATGATGCCAAGCTCCATTTCTTCGACCCCGAGACGCATCTGGCAATCTGAATATCAGCGATGAGACCCGCGGGCGAGGGTGAGGCGCCTGCGTAAGAAGACTTCTGAATAATCAGACGATCGGCCGCATTGTGCGGGCGAATATAAAGAAGGAGGAGAAAATGACGTTTCGTATTAAATCCGCGATGCTGAAAATGGCCGCGGCCGCATGGTTGCTTGGCGCAACCGGCGCCATGGCGGATACGACGCTGGAATTCACCCAATGGTGGGAGCCCGAATTGCCGGCTGGCTCGCTCAGGTCAATTATGGACGAGTTCGAGGCGGCAAACCCCGGAATCAAGGTGACGCTGGTCAGCGGCCCCTACGCCACCACGCGAGACCAGATCTCGGTTGGTGCTGCAACCGGAACGCTCAGCGACGTCGTCGGTCTCGACGGCGCCTGGGTGAACAATCTGAATGCGCAGGGTGCACTCGCCGACATGAATCCGATGATGGATGCGAGCGGTTTCGACAAGAGCCAGGTCGCGGATATCATCAAGGTGGACGGCAAGGCCGTGATGTTTCCCGTGGCTTCGTTCGTCTATCCAGTCTTCGTGAATTTGGACCTCGCCGCCAAGGCGGGCGTGACCAAGCTGCCGTCGACCCGTGCGGAGTTTCTCGAAGCCGCCAAGAAGATGACGCACGCCGACCAGAACCAGTATGGCTGGGTGCTGCCCCTGTCGCTGCAAACGCCATCCGGCGTCCAGAACGACATGATGTCGTGGGTTTGGGCTTCGGGCCAGTCGATGATGGCGAGCGGCAAGCCGGACCTTGAGGGCAAACCGGTGGTGGATATGCTCACTTTCGTCAAATCACTCAATGACGCCGGCACCATCTCGCCCGGCATCGCCACCAAGACCGAGCAGGAAAAGGTCGAGGAGTTCGTCAACAACCGCGTCGGGATGATGATCGACTCGCTCGCGCATGTGAACCTCATCCGCAAGCGCAATCCCAAGCTGAACTTCGACCTCATCCCGGTCCCTGTCGTGGAAAACTATACCGGCAAGCGCGGCCTTCCCTATGCCTCCTGGGGCATCGGCATCTCTGCGGCTTCGAAACATCAGGAAGAGGCCTGGAAACTCGTCCAGTATCTGATGAGTGAAAAGGTCAACGCCAAGCTCGTGTCGCTTGCAAACGCGTTCCCGGGCAACGTCAACGCCAAGCCCGATTTCGTGACCTCGGACAAGGCTTTCGGCAAGGCTTTTGAAATCTTCAAGACCGGTCATCTCGCCAATGAGTTCACGGGCCTGCCGGTGGCTGAAGACCTGATGACCCAGTTCGACGTGCAAGCCCAGAAGATGCTCGCCGGCGAGCAGTCTCCGGAACAAGCAGCCGCCGCCGCTCAGAAGGGCTGGATGGCGAAATTCTGATCGGCCTGTTCCCGTTTGCTGTCTTCGACCGGGTGACCTGACTTCGGGCAGGCCACCCGGCAACAACGGATCGGCATTCTGAGTGGACTTGTTTTTGAAAGCTTACCTTCCCTTGAAGGCGTATCCCAAGGTTGGCACATGACCCGGCAAAAGCGCTCCCACCACAAGCTCAAACGAGCGGTCGCACCCTACCTCTATCTGTCGCCCTCGCTGCTCATAATCGGGCTCCTGATGCTGCTGCCGATGGTGACGGTGATTGCCTACTCGTTCCAGAACAGCGCGGTGCTGCGTCGTGACCCATCCTTTGCCGGACTGAAGCACTACCAGGCGATCTTCGACGACCCCGTGTTCTGGGCTTCGCTGTGGCACACGCTCTACTTCACATGCATGAGTGTCATTTTCCACATGACCATCGGCATGGTCTTCGCGCTCATGCTGAACAGCGACCGCATCAATCCGACGCTGCGCAATATTCTGCGCGTGCTCTACATACTGCCCTGGCTGTTCACCGCGGTGATCATCGCCGTGATCTGGCGCCTCCTGCTTGAGCCGAACGGTGTCGTGAACAGTATTCTCATGCAAATCGGCATCATAGGTTCCAAGGTCGAATGGTTTTCCTCGCCTGAGACCGCGCTGCATGCAGTCACTTTTGCCAATATCTGGGCGGGCTACCCGCTCTTCATGGTCAGTTTGCTCGCGGGTTTGCAGGGCATTCCCAAGGATTTCTACGAGGCCGCCGATATCGACGGGGCGAAAGCCTACCAGAAGCTGATCTTCATCACCATTCCGCAGCTGATGCCGATCATCATCAGCATCTCGCTGCTCGACTTCATCTGGACCATGCAGGTCTTCCCGCTAATCTGGATAACGACGGGCGGTGGCCCGATCTACTCGACCGAGGTCCTCAGCACCTACACGTACAAGCTGGCATTTTCGAGCTACAACCTGTCGCAGGCTTCGGCCAGCGCCGTGGTCATCCTGCTGATCTCTCTCGGCCTGACGCTGTTCTATATTCGCTATCAAAAGGCTCGGTAATCACCATGAGGAAAAGGCACACGCCGAAAGACAGGCTGATCACCGTGGCGCTCCATGTAGCGCTTGCAGCAGGGCTCTTTTTCGCGGCATTCCCGATCTACTGGATGCTGAGCAGCTCGTTCAAATCGAATACCGAAATCTTTGCCCTGCCACCAACCATCCTGCCAAAGGCGTTCACGCTGGAAGCGTATGCAGCCATCCTTGGCGACCCGGTAAAGCTGCGCTTCTTCTTCAACAGCTATTTCGTGGCGGGAGCGGTGACCGTGCTGACGGTGCTGATCGCCTTGCTGGCGGCCTACGGGTTCAGCCGCTTCAATTTCCGCGGCAAGGGCAGCCTGAACACAATCATCATCAGCACGCAGACGATTCCGCCGATCACACTTTTGATCCCCTTCTTCGGGCTTGTCGTCTCATACGGTATCTTCGATACCTACGTCGCGCTGATCCTGACCTACCTGGTGTTTACGCTGCCCTACGCGATCCTGCTGATGACGGGATATCTGAACACCTTGCCCCGCGATCTCGATGAAGCCGTGGCTGTCGACGGCGGCAGCAGCTGGACCGCGCTTTGGCGGGTGATTGTCCCGATTTCACTGCCTGGTATCGTGGCGACGTCGGTCTACACCTTCCTGTTGTGCTGGAACGAATTTCTCTTTGCGCTGACGCTGACGAAGTCGACGTCCATGCGCACGGTCCCGATCGGCATCCAGCTGTTGATGGGGCAGCATGCCTTCGAATGGAACCAGATGATGGCGATGAGCGTGCTCGGCTCGCTACCGCTCTTGCTCATCTACCTCGTTGCCCAGAGGTACTTCCTCGCCGGCATGACCGCGGGCTCGGTCAAGTAGGATGTTCATCCCACGGCGACGCAGGGTGGCATCAATCAATAAGCGGTATCAAGGATTGAAAGGATGAACGTGAAAGACCTCAAAGTCGGCTGCCAGACCTTCACCTGGGAAATGCTGGGAGACCGGTTCACCGGCGGCCCCGACGATCTGCTGAGGGCGATCTCTGACGGTGGCTATGCCGGCATCGAGATCACCGACACCATGATCGGACATTATGGCGACAAGCCGGAGGAGTTCGCCGCCGCGCTGAAGACGTCGGGGCTGACGCTGGTTTCTTTCGCCTTTGGCTCGAACAGTGGCTTTACGCTGAAGGAGAAGATCGGCGACGATCTCGAGACCGCCAAACGCTGGATCGGCTTCGCGGCTGCGTTCCCGGGCGCGCTGGTCTCGATGGGCTCGGCGACGGTGGTGTCCGACGGGCCGCGTGAGGATAAGTTCGCCATCGCGGCCGATGTCTACAACAACGCCGGCGAGATCGGACGCAAGGCCGGGGTCCAGGTTGCGGTGCATCCCAGCTCGCACCACAACACGCTGCTGTTCGACCGCGCCGATTACGATGCGATCTTTGCCTTGCTCGACCCCGACCTGGTCGGCTGGGTACCGGATACCGGCCATATACTGCGCGGCCACAACGACATGTCCGATACGCTGCGCACCTACCGCGACCGCATCCGCTACATCCACCTCAAGGACGTCGATGCCAACGGCACCTGGGCCATGCTCGGCAAGGGCGTCTGCGACACGCCGGCGGTGATCGAGATCGCCAACACCGCACCGCGCTTCAATGGCTGGCTGGTGCTGGAGGAGGAATCCGAAACGGCCGCCGCGGATCCCGCCGGCGCGGTAAAAACCAACCGCCAGACAATGCGCAGCTTGGGCGCCTGAAGAACGAGACGATGATCAAGAAACAGGACAGACGCCTCAGGGTCGGTGTGCTCGGCTGCGGCCCCATCGCGCAGTTCGCGCATCTGCAATCCTGCGTGAAGGCTGGGAATGCCGACCTCTACGCCATCTGCGACGCGGCACCCGATCTGCTCGCCCGCATGGGCGCCACCTACGAGCCGCAAAAGATGTATGCCGACTACGACGCCATGCTCGCCGATCCCGAACTGGAAGCGGTGATCGTCGCCACGTCGGACGCCTATCACGTGCCGATGTCGATCAAGGCGCTCGATGCGGGAAAGCATGTCCTGTGCGAAAAGCCGATCGGCACCTCGGTGGAGGAAGGCGAGGCGCTGGCCCAGGCGGTCAGGCGCTCGGGCAAGGTGCTGCAGGTCGGGCATATGAAGCGCTTCGACCCGGCGCTGGAGGCGGCGCGCGACTTCGTGCGCGACGAGATCGGCGAGGTGCTGGCGCTGAAGGCCTGGTACTGCGATTCCACCCATCGCTACACCAACACCGATGCCATTCAGCCGCTGCCGGTCACCAGCAAGCTGGCGAAGAAGCCGACCGGCAATCCCAAGGCTGATCTCAGGCAATATTTCATGCTGGCGCACGGCTCGCATCTCGTCGATACGGCGCGTTTCCTGTGCGGCGAAATCGTTGCCGTGCGCGCCCGCCTCAACGAACGCTTCGGCGCCTATTGCTGGTTCGTCGAGACCGAATTCGCCAGCGGCGCGCTCGGCCATCTCGACCTGACGGTTGCCGTGCGCATGGACTGGCACGAAGG
This sequence comes from Mesorhizobium sp. M7A.F.Ca.US.005.03.2.1, assembly GCF_003997795.1. Lineage (NCBI taxonomy): Bacteria > Pseudomonadati > Pseudomonadota > Alphaproteobacteria > Hyphomicrobiales > Phyllobacteriaceae > Mesorhizobium > Mesorhizobium sp. M7A.F.Ca.US.005.03.2.1. Next base: position 6,250 of record NZ_RZRP01000272.1, read on the forward strand.
TTTTCAGCTCTATGGCGAGAACGGCTCCGTCATCGCGAAAACCTTCAACCCCTGGTACTTCCGCGCCAGCGAGGTCGAGATCTTTTACGAGAAGACCGCCACCGCCCACAAGCCGCTCGGCGCCGACGGCCATTTCTTCCGCCGCCAGCTCGAAGGTCTTGCCGACACCGTGCTCACCGGCACGCCGATGCGCGGCGCCAATGTCGAGGACGGTATCGCCTCGATCCGCGCCATGGTCGCCATCGCGCGTTCGGTCGAGACAGGTGAACGGGTCGAACTCGCCTCGGTTTCGGGAGCGGTCTGATGCGTCTCGGCATTTTCGCCAAGACATTTGCCGGCACAGAGCCGGCTGCCGTGCTGACGGCGGTTAAGCAGGCTGGCTATGAGACGACGCAGTTCAATCTCGCCTGCGCCGGCCTGCCGTCGATGCCGGATGTCGTGCCGGCGGATGCCATCGCTTCCGTCCGTGCCGCAGTGCGATCGTCAGGCGTTTCGCTGGCCGCGCTGTCGGGCACCTACAACATGGCGCATCCCGACAAGGCTGTGCGCGACGATGGTCTTCGCCGTCTTGCCGTCGTCATCGAGACGGCGGCGGCCCTCGGTATTCCGCTGGTCACGCTCTGCACCGGCTCGCGCAATGCCGCCGATCAATGGGCGTATCATCCCGACAATAGCACGCCGGCCGCCTGGTCCGACATGGCCGCCGAGATGGAGAAAGCGCTGGCGCTTGCCGAAGACGCCGGCGTCGATCTCGGCATCGAGCCCGAGCAGGCCAACATCGTTACCTCGGCCAGGGACGCGACCAGGCTGATCGCCGAAATGGGATCGAAGCATCTGAAGATCGTGCTCGATCCGGCGAACCTGTTCGAGCACGCGACGCAACACGAAGCGCGCGCCATCGTCGCCGCCGCGATCGACGAGGCTGCCGGCCATATCGCCATGG
>NZ_RZRP01000273.1:0-7190 GCF_003997795.1 Mesorhizobium sp. M7A.F.Ca.US.005.03.2.1
GCCTGGCGCATGACAGCCGGGCCAAGGCACAAGCCAGCCACGGCCCGGCTGTCATGCGCAAGGCCGGTGCCGCGCATTTTGCCGGAGCGAGCGTCCATGTCTCGCTGGCCGGCGAGATCGGCCTGCGGATCGTGCGTGGCGACTATCCGCCCGGCACCATCCTGCCCAACGAGTCCAGATGGGCCGAGATCTTCAATGTCAGCCGTTCGGCGGTGCGCGAAGCCATCAAGATGCTGATGGCGAAAAGCCTGTTGGCTTCACGCCCCAAGATCGGCAGCTGGGTCGAGCCGAAGGAGCGCTGGAACCTGCTCGACCGCGACGTGCTGGCCTGGTACGCGACGGCGCCCGACCGCGAGGCGTTCCTGCGAACCGTGCAGGAGTTTCGTCATATCATCGAGCCGGAAGCATCGGCCTTTGCAGCCATACGGCGCAGTGACGAGCAAATGGCGGAAATCAGCCAGGCCTGCCGCGAGATGGGCGAAGCCTTGAGCCTGCAGGAGCGTATCCGCGCCGATACGCGCTTTCATCTGGCCATCCTGCGCGCCTCCGGCAACGACCTTCTGGTGCCGCTCGGCGTGCTGATCGAGTCGGCGCTCGACCATCTCTTCGCATTCACGACACAGCAGGTCGCCGATCAGCGCCAGGCGCAGAAGCTGCATGAGGCGATCGAAAAGAACATCCGCCTGCAGCGCCCGGCCGCCGCGCGCAACGCCGTGCACAAGCTGCTTGCGGATACCGATGAAGGGATCGGGCGCTGGAGGCGGTGATCGACGCCTGCGTTGGGCAATCGGTTAAATGGTCTGCTTCTTGCCATCCTTCATCGGCATCAGGTCGACGCCGTTCACCTTCCCGATATGCGTTGCCAGCATCGGTACGAATTGCTCGGCCGGGCCGGTTGCGTGGGCACCGGCAAAGGCGTTCTTGGTGGCGTTGCCGAGCGGGTTGGCAATGCCGGCCGCACCCGCCATCGATTCCAGATAGGTCAGGTCCTTGAAGGCGTTGGCGATGGTGAATTTGTGCGCGTCGCGGTCACCTTCCAGCGTCCAGCGCATGAAGGTCTGGTAGAAGCCGCAATCCATGCGGCCATTGCGGATGACGCTGTCGAAGCGCGGCGGCGAGATGCCGACCTTCTCAGCCAGTGCCAGTGCCTCGGAATAGATCGCGGCGTAGCCGAGCGAGATGAAATTGTTGAGCAGCTTCATGCGATGGCCATCGCCGGTGTCGCCGATATGGACGATGCGGCCGGCCCAGGTTTCGATTACCGGTTTCACCCTGGCAAAGAGGGTGTCCGGCGCGCCGACCATGGCGTCGAGTGTGCCTTCCCAGGCTTCCTTCGGCGTGCGGCTGAGCGGTGCGTCGACAAAATCGATGCCGAGCGCCTTGAGTTCAGCGGCAAGCGCAATGGTCGAGACGGGGTCGGAGGTCGAGCAGTCGACGACGACGGAACCTTTCTTCAAACCCTCCTTGAGGCCGCCCGGGCCGCGAATGATGGCTTCGACCTCGCGCGAACCGGTGACGCAGATGAAGACGATTGTCGATGCCGCCGCCACATCGCGCGAGGTCGATGCTTCGGTGGCGCCGCGGCCAAGCAGGTCTTCCGCCGGCTTGCGGTTCTTGCGGCCGAGAAAGGTCAGGCTGTAGCCCTTGTCGACGATGTTCTTGGCGATCCCGTGGCCCATCAGGCCAAGCCCGATGAAGCCGATCTTTTCGCTCGCGGCAGTCGTGTTCATGTCTTCAAGTCCTGTTGCAATGATTGATGTCAGGCGCTGCCGTTTTGCAGGCGAGGGTGGTTGCGGATGGCGATATTGTCTGACAATACACATAAATTCCTGAGGATGTGGAGAGCAAAATGACGAAGCGGATCATGTTCACCGGCGGCAGCGGCAAGGCCGGACGCCATGTCGTCCAGTATCTGGTCGAGCAAGGCTGCCAGGTGCTCAACATCGACACCAGGCCGCTCGACAACCCCAAGGTGCGCACGCTGATCACCGACATCACCGACAGCGGGCAGGTGTTCAACGCACTGTCGAGCTATATGGGCCTGCATGAATTCGACCCCTCGCTGCGTCCGCAGCCGGTCGATGCGGTGGTGCATTTCGCTGCCATCCCGCGCATCATGATCACCACCGACAACGAGGTGTTCCGCATCAATGCGCTCGGCACCTACAATGTCATCGAGGCGGCGGTTAAGCTCGGTATTCGAAAGGTAATCATCGCCTCCAGCGAGACCACCTATGGACTGGTCTTCGCCAACGAGCCGCGCGATCCAAAATATTTCCCGCTCGACGAGGAGTATGACGTCGATCCGATGGACAGCTATGCCTTGTCCAAGGTCGTCAACGAGAAGACGGCGCGGGCCTTCGCGCAGCGCAACGGCACCGACATTTATTCCCTGCGCATCGGCAACGTCATCGAGCCGCACGAATATTCGCTGTTTCCGAAATGGTTCGCCGATCCGGGTTTCCGCAAGCGCATCGCCTGGAGCTATGTCGACGCGCGCGACCTTGGCCAGATCACGCTGCGCGCCATAGAGAAGGACGGGCTCGGCTATCAGGTGTTCAACGCGGCCAATGACGACACCTCGTCCGACCTGCCGACAGCCGAACTCTTGAAGCGGTTCTACCCCGGCGTGCCGGTCAAGGCCGAACTCGGCGAATACGAGACGCTGCTCTCCAACCGCAAGGCGCGTGACGTGCTGGGCTTCCGCCCGGAGCATAGCTGGCGCAAATACGTCAAGCAGGCCTAGGCATGTCGACACTCAGGTGATGCCGGCCTGCGAATGACGGCTTTCTGCGCTTCCGCCTTCGCCGGCCGAAGCACTTATGAGTGGTCGTGGCAGTCAAGGCTACGGTCGGCATAGGCCGGTGCTCACGTACCCAAAAGTACGATGCGCTCCGGTTCTCGAAATCCGTCATTCTCGGCTCGGCCTGACCTGAATATCGACATGCCAATCAAGCGGCGGATCGGGGCTGATCTGTGCACAGCGGGCAGCTTTGCGATGCAAGCCGCTTGCCGCGCTTGACAGCCTGCTTAATACAGACTTTCTGGACCCCATGCGGGACGCGAAGCCGAACAAGGAAAAATCGTTGGGGAAAGCGGCCTCCGGGGACCGTCCGGGCGGCGTTCGCCGGGCGGACGCCGCGCGTATTCCCGGCTCCAGCGTCCACGCCTCGCTGGCCAGTGAAATCGGCCTCAGGATCGTGCGCGGCGATTATCCGCCTGGCACCATCCTGCCCAATGAAGCGAAATGGTCGGAGACGTTCAGCGTCAGCCGCTCGGCGGTGCGCGAAGCGATCAAGATGCTGATGGCCAAGAGCCTTTTGGCCTCACGTCCCAAGATCGGCAGCTGGGTCGAGCCGAAGGAACGCTGGAACCTGCTCGATCGCGATGTGCTGGCCTGGTACGCGACGTCGCCGGACCGCGAAGTGTTCCTCAAAACGGTGCAGGAATTCCGCCATATCATCGAGCCGGAAGCGACCGCGTTCGCCGCGATGCGAAGAACCGACGAGCAGATGGCCGAGATCAGCCTGGCCTGCCGTGAGATGGGCGCGGCGACGAGCCTGCAGGAGCGGACCCGCGCCGACACGCGCTTCCATCTCGCCATCCTGCGGGCTTCGGGCAACGACCTGCTGGTGCCGCTCGGCGTGCTGATCGAATCCGCCTTCGATCATCTCTTTGCCTATACGACACGGGAGATCGACGATCTCAACCACGCGCAGAAGCTGCACGAGGCGATCGAGAAGAACATCCGCCTGCAGCGCCCCGACGCGGCGCGCAATGCTGTGCGCAAACTGCTCGCCAACACAGACGGCGTCATCCGCGCCCGGTAGGGCTGGACCGGCCGCTAATCATCCTTGTCACGTCCGAAGGCGCTGCGCAGCTCGCCCTTGGCGTCCTCAAGCACTTTTTTGCGCGCGGCAGGCAAGTTCTTGCCGGCGCGGTTGATGTAAAAATTCAGCATCGACATGGCGGATTGGAAAGGCCCGGCCTTGCGCCTGTGGCTGTGTTCGGCGGATCGTTTCAGCGAGGCGGCGATCTTCCTGGCGTCGTCAGATTCGAAGACGTGATCCTCAAGATCCATTGCGTTGCTGTGCTCGGTCACCTCGGCCGACCATTTTTTCCTGGTGGCGGTCATCGCAGGACTCCTTTGCGGGGTGGGTTGCCGGGAAACTCCGCACATCGGCATCGGTTCCGCCCTGGCTCTGGAGTCACGGATTTGCCCGCTGTGGCGCTGCTGCGGCCTGAGAATGCGCCGATAGTGGCGCAAACGGCAGCCGATCTCCGAGACCGCCGACAGGAAACGCCTTGACCCGAACCGACAGCCTCCAGCCCGGCCCCGGCATCGACAGCTCCTATGCCTGGATGCGGCTTGCCATCTCGATGCTGCTGGCGACGATCGGCGCCGTGGGCATGTGGGCTGTCGTCGTCGTGCTGCCCGCCGTGCAGGCCGAGTTCGGCGTCGACCGCGCCGCGGCGTCCATGCCTTACACGGCGACCATGGTCGGTTTCGCCGCCGGCAACGTGCTGGTCGGCCGCGCCATCGACCGGATGGGTTACTGGATCCCGGCGCTGATCTCTTCGATTGCGCTTTCCGCGGGCCTGCTGCTCGCGGCGCTGTCGACCTCGATCCTGCAATTCACGCTTGCCCAGGGGGTGCTGATCGGTATCGGCACGTCGGTGATCTTCGGGCCGCTGATCGCCGATATCTCGCACTGGTTCAACCGCCGTCGCGGTGTTGCGGTCACGGCGGCGGCGGCCGGCAATTACCTTGCCGGGGCGTTGTGGCCGACCATCATGCCGACGCTGATGAAGGCGGAGGGCTGGCGCTTCACCTATGCGGCAATCGGCATCTTCTGCCTGGTGACAATGGTGCCGCTGGTGCTGATGCTGCGGCGCGGTGCCCCGGCGGCGGCCGTCGCGGGTTCGCCCGGAAGCCGGTCGGTGCAGCCGATCTCGCTGTCGCCGGCGGCCTTGCAGGTGCTGCTGGTCGTCGCCGGGCTCGGCTGCTGCGTGGCGATGTCGATGCCGCAAGTGCATATCGTCGCCTATTGCATGGACCTTGGCTACGGCGTCGCACATGGCGCCGACATGCTGTCGATCATGATGGCGGGCGGCGTCGTCAGCCGGCTGGCGTCCGGCTTCCTCGCCGACCGTATCGGCGCCGTGTGGACATTGATGATCGGCTCGGTCCTGCAGTGCCTGTCGCTGCTGTTCTACATCCCGTTCGACGGGCTTGCCTCGCTCTATGTGGTGTCACTGGTGTTCGGCTTGTCGCAGGGCGGCATCGTGCCTTGCTACGCGATCATCGTGCGCGATTATATGCCGGCCAGAGAGGCCGGCCAGCGTATCGGCATCGTCATGATGGCGACCATCTTCGGCATGGCGATCGGCGGCTGGATGTCGGGCTGGATCTACGATTTGACCGGCTCTTATGCGGCTGCGTTCCTGAACGGCATTGCCTGGAATATTTTGAATATACTGGCGATCGTTCTGTTATTGTGGCGGTCGCGGCGATCATTGACGGTTGCAGCTTAAGCCTTATTCCGGGCGCACAAAATGCATCTCGATCTTCACGGTAAGCCCATTCTTCTAACAATAGCGGTGTGGGCCTGCGCCGCGGGATGCCTCGCAGGCGCCGCCGCAATTTTCTATTCGATTATCCTGGTGCTCGGCAGAACCGGAGCGCTTGTAGACACTACTGAGGAAAGATCACTTGGTTGGAGCGAGCGAGCCGGCCGCAGGAATAGCCGTTTCAACAGATTTCTTGTTGCTGACGAATTCCGATCGCTTCGCAAGCTCCTGTTTGGAGCATGGGCCGGATTTTTAGTCTCGTTTGGTCTTCTTTCTCTGCTGATTTTTCTCTTTGGGGAGCGGACATTGACCTAGCGTCGAGAAGGAAGCGCGCGGATAAATATCCCACTTTGACAACATATGACGGCTGCGGGCGCGATGGCTTCCGATCTGTATCTTGCGAGGACTCGATTTTGACCAAGCCGCGCACGCGCCGGGGCGGCGGCCGCCCGACCATCGCGGATGTCGCGCGCAAGGCCGGCGTCGGCGCCATCACCGTGTCGCGCGCCCTGCGCGAGCCGGAGCGTGTGTCCGAAGAGCTGCGCCGCCAGATCCAGGCCGCCGTCGACGAACTGGGCTACGTGCCGGACCCGAATGCCCGGGCGCTGGCCTCGGCGCGCGCCGAGGTGTTCGGCGTGCTGGTGCCGTCGCTTACCAACAACGTCTTCGCCGAGGTGGTGCGCGGCATCTATGACAGCCTGTCGGCCAGCCCGTTCCGCATCCAGCTTGGCAACACCCACTATTCCGGCCTCGAGGAAGAGCGGCTGCTGCAGCTGTTCGGTTCGCAACGGCCAGCGGCGCTGATCGTCGCCGGCATCGATCAGACGCCGGCTTCGCGAAAGCTGCTGGAAAGTGCCGGCTGCCCTGTGGTGCAGGTGATGGAAACCGGTCCCGATCCGGTCGACATGATGGTCGGCTTCTCGCATCTCGATGGCGGGAGGGCGGCGACCGAGCATCTGATCGAGGCCGGCTATCGCCGCATCGGCTTCATCGGCGCGCGCATGGATCCGCGTTCGCAGCGGCGCCTTGCCGGCTATCGCGCGGCGATGGAGGCCGCGGGCCTGTTCGACCCGCGCCTCGTCACCACCACGCCGGTGCTGTCCAGCGTGTCGCTCGGCCGCGAGATGTTCCGCGACGCGCTGGCCAAGGTGCCGACACTCGACGGGGTGTTCTGCAACAATGACGACATCGCGCTCGGCGTCTTGTTCGAATGCCATCGCGCCTCGATCGCGGTGCCGAAGACGATCGGCATCGTCGGTTTCAACGATCTCGACATGATGCAGGTGGCGTTTCCTTCGGTCACCAGCATCCGCACCCATCGTTATGAGATCGGCCGGCGTGCCGTCGCCATGGCGCTTGCTGCGATCGCCGGCAAAAGACCGGAGCAACGGATCGTAGACCTCGGTTTCGAGCTCAAGCGCCGCGAGAGCACGGCGCGTTGAAACGCACAGAAGCGACTGTGCGAATGCCGGTTTACACGCCAATTTGGTAGCGCTACCATCTCCTACAGGCAGGTGCATGAACGACAGGTCGCACCTGTTTATTATACATAAGCGACAACTAATACTTGTTTATTATGGATAATATGATAGTTTTCGCCCCGCTGGCGGCGGCAAGGG